>CALIAG010000423.1 GCA_938041325.1 uncultured Saprospiraceae bacterium
ATTTATGGAATTTTGAAAATCCTGCGTCTTGTTAGTAGAGGCCTGTTCGATCGAAGGTTTCAAGTTATTGCTTTTTACATAGGAATCTCGGAAAAAGATCTGAGAGGAGACAAATTACGAATGAATAAACCAACCTAATTATTTCACACTTCATTCCTTTCGTAAAAAGCACCCATTTCCAAAATCCCACTCACAGATCAAAAAACCCATTTCGCAGACAAGTCCTCCTACTAGGCATATCCCAATTGTAGCAAGCCCTTTATTCATGCACTTTTGTAATAGATTAATTCTATAAAACTAAAATGCAAATCATGAAAAAAGGAATCTTAGTTGTTTTAAATCTTTTCTTTCTCTGTTCTCTTTCTTTTGGTCAAACTTTAACCCAAACCGTAAGAGGAACACTAATTGACAATGACAGCAAATTACCATTGATCGGTGCTAGTGTTATGATCCCTGGGACAGATCCACTGATAGGTGCTTCAAGCGATGTAAACGGAGTTTTCCGATTAGAAAATATTCCAATAGGCAGGATAACCTTGCACATATCTTATCTAGGATATGAGAGTAAGACCATTCCAAATGTTGTTGTAAATTCTGGGAAAGAAGTTATACTTGATTTATCATTACAAGAATCCATCGTCCAGATGGAAGAAATTGTTGTTAAGGTAAATAAAAAGAAAGGAGAAGCATTAAATGATATGTCATTGGTGAGTGCTCGCTCAATTTCTCCAGAAGAAACCAATCGCTATGCAGGTGGGTTAAATGATCCATCCCGGATCATGTCCAATTTTGCAGGGGTCACCAATACACAAGATGGAAGCAATGATATCATTGTGAGAGGCAACGCTCCTAAATATGTTCAATGGAGGTTAGAAGGAATCCAAATTACGAACCCAAACCATTTTGGGGATCAAAGTGCCGTTGGTGGAGCGATCAGTACGCTGAACAATAATTTAATGGCGACCTCTGATTTCTACACTGGTGCATTTTCTCCAGAATACGGTGATGCTTTATCAGGAGTTTATGATGTAAAATTAAGAGCAGGTAACAATGAAAAGTTTGAATCTGTATTTGGCTTTGGTCTACTCGGGACAGAGCTCACTTTCGAAGGTCCATTCAAAAAAGGATACGGAGGTTCCTTTTTGCTCAATTATCGATATTCAACAATTTCCATCATTAATGCATTAGGATTAGTCGATATAGGAGGTGTTCCGAAATTTCAGGATGCAACATTCAAAATCGTCCTTCCTACAAAAAAAGCAGGCGTCTTCTCGATCTTCGGTTTAGGAGGGTTGAGCAGCGTATTATTTGAAGATGTAAAACCAGACATTTGGGTTACCCCTGGGAATGGATCTATGAAAACTGGAGTTGTAGAAGACTTTAAAAAAGGAGCCCATTTGTTAAATGCAGGCCTAACACATACCCTAAGCGTTAACAAAAACTCTTTCCTTAAAACGACCTTAGCGTATTCAAATGAAGGCATCAGTGATAATACATTTGAATCCAGATACGTAAAGCTTCTTGATAGCGAAGGTGCTTTTCTACGAGATTCCTTAGTCAGTCAAATGACCAATTTCGATAGCGAATTACAGAAAACCACATTGAGAGGAGCCATTACGTACAACTCCAAAATAAACGCAAAAAATAAATTACAAATTGGGACAAAATATGCACGATTTTCTCATGAAAATGAACAAAGTAATTTAGCAGAAAATGGAATTGATCGTTTTACGCTACTGGACTTTAAAGAAAACATTAGCACTCTTAGGAATTTTGTGAGTTGGAAACATCGATTCAATGAGAACATTACAATGGTCACCGGCTTACACAACATGAATGTTTTGTACAACAACAAAAGTACCCTCGAACCGCGCTTTGCTGTGAACTGGAAAACCAATGAAACCACTACCCTAAATTTCGGATACGGCAATCATAGCAACATGGAAAGTATTCATAGTTATTTTGCAAAAGTTCAACAAACAGATGGCTCTGTCACAGAGCCTAATAAAGACCTTGATTTACTTAAAGCACGGCATTTTGTTTTAGGATTTGAAAAACGAATTGGAAAAAACCTTAGAGCAAAAGTCGAAGCATACTACCAAGACTTATATAACCTTCCAGTCGAGAACAACGACACAAGTTATTTTTCAACCATAAACGAAGGTTTGGAATTCAGATATGTAGATTTAGTGAATGAAGGGACAGGAAAAAACTATGGTGTTGAATTTACCTTAGAAAGGTTTTTCAATAATAACTACTATTTCTTAATCAATGCTTCTCTATATCAATCAAAGTATAAATCACTAGAAGGCATTGAAAGAAATACGCAATACAATGGCAATTATCTAATCAATTTTTTGATCGGAAAAGAGTTTGAAAACCTCGGTAAAAAAGACAATCAAACATTGGGTATAAATTTGAAAGCATTTTTGGGTGGAGGTAGAAAAATAATCCCACTTTTGAGAGATGCACAAGGAAATCTTGCGGTGGATGCAGAGAATGAAAAGTTCTGGGATTACAACAAAGCTTATGAAAATTCAATTGAAGACATCTATGTTGTCATCCTATCAGCAAGTTATAAATGGAACAAACCAAAGACCACCCATGAGCTTTTTTTGACGCTTGATAATCTGACTAATACGAAAGGAAAAATAACGGAGTACTACGATGAGACAGAACCTGGATCAATTGGTCATGCAACTCAATTTGGTTTTTTTCCAAACCTTATGTATAGACTTTATTTTTAGAAAAATTTGAGGTTTTAGGGTTATGAAGCAAGTGATTGTAATTCCGACACTTGGTTCTGTCAAATTTTTATACCACAACGTTTGCTGAGCATCACGCTTGGTAAACGTTGATTTAAAACTTTTAATCAAATAAAACATCCATTCGATCGAAAATAAAGTGATATTTTTGAAATTTGGATTAGCTTAAATTTTATTACTTAGATTCGTTAAATATTTTTTCATTTTTTCAACGATAACAAATAAAGAAAATTTCATCTGAGTAAATACTAAGAATATATGAGTATTATGAAAGCAATCATTCATGAAGAATATGGTCCTCCAGAAAATCTATTAATCAAAGAGATCGCCATTCCTAAACCCAAATCCAATGAAATTTTGGTAAAAGTATTTGCTTCTACGGTCAACCGAACTGATTGCGCAATTCTTAGGGCAAAACCTTTTATCATGCGCTTTGTTACAGGGTTCCTTAAACCGAAAAACAATGTAGGAGGGACCGAATTTGCCGGGGAAATTGCTGGCATAGGATCCGAGTTGAAAGGTTTAGAACTCGGTGACAGAATATTTGGATTTTCTGATTTAGGTCTTTGCGCACATGCTGAATATATGATTCTAAAACCTGGGTCTTCATTTGATTTCATAGCAGAAAATATCAGCTACGAGCAAGCAGCGGCAAGCATTGAAGGCGCACATTATGCCTATAATATTTTAAATAAAGTCGACATTATTTCAGGTCAAAATATTTTAGTAAATGGTGCTACGGGAGCGATTGGCTCTGCTTTGGTTCAACTGCTAAAGAGCCAAGGTGTCCACATTACAGCCGTTTGCAATACTAAAAACGTAGCCTTGATAAAAGCTTTAGGTGCTGAAAAAACAATTGACTATTTAAAGGAAGATTTTACAAAATCCAACGATAAATTCGATTTCATTTTTGATGCCGTTGGTAAAAGTACTTTTGGAAAATGCAAAGCTTTGTTAAAACCAGGAGGGGCATATATTTCATCAGAACTTGGCCCTTGGGCACAAAATATTTTTTATGCTTTATTTACACCACTTTTAGCAAAACTACCTTCTGCACAAAAACGAAAAGTAGTGAAATTCCCTTTTCCGTCAAACATAAAAAACAGCATCACATATGTCAATCGTTTGATAGAAAAAGGCCAATATCAATCCGTAATAGACCGAGTATATCCATTAGAAAAAATTACAGAAGCTTTTAACTATGTCGAAACAGGAGAAAAAACAGGAAACGTTGTCCTCAAAATCAATTGAAAGGAATGGGACCAATAAAACCATGAAGGCAATGGTCTATAAGGAATACGGTGATCAAGAAGTTTTGCAAATGCAAACTGTACCAATCCCTGTTCCCAAAGAGCATGAAGTCCTGATCAAAGTTCACTCGGTTTCACTCAATGCTTCTGATTGGGAAAACCTGACTGGTCAGCCGCTTTACACCCGTATGTGGGGACTTTCTCGTCCGGGTATTGGCATCTTGGGTTCTGATATTTCCGGATGGGTTGTTGCGGTTGGGGAAAAAGTCAGCACTTTCAAAAAAGGGGAAGCGGTCTTTGGTGACTTGATGGAAATATGGGGTGGCTTTGGAGCGTACTTATGCGCTCCTGCAAAGGCCATATCTAGAAAACCTATTGATCTTCCTTTTAACAAAGCTGCTGCTATTCCACAGTCGGCAACAATAGCATATCAGGCTTTGCATTATAGGGAAAATTGGCTAAAAGGAAAGTCGGTTCTTATAAATGGTGCCGGTGGTGGTGCAGGTTCGTTTGCCATTCAAATTGCCAAACTAAAAGGCGCAAAAGTAACGGCGGTAGACCATCCAAGCAAAATCAAATTCATGAAAGATCTGGGTGCAGACCATACCGTTGATTATACCAAATCAAAGTTTACAGAATTGGGAAAAACCTACGATTTAATAGTAGATTTCGTCGCGGCACATTCTATTAAAGCTTATAGAAAAGCATTGTCTCCAGACGGATTATACGTATTGATCGGTGGTTCATTGAATAACATTTTCCAAACACTTTTCAAAGGATCTTTTTATTCCCTTTTCAGTAAAAAGAAAATGAAAATATTGGCAGCAAAACCCAATAAAAATCTGACTGAAATTATAGACTTAATTCACGAAAACAAATTAAAAGTTTGTATTGATAAAGAATTTCAATTCAACCAAATACCACAAGCAATGCAGTATTTAGGAAAGGGACATGCCAAAGGAAAAGTCGTCATCAATTACGAATGATTTCTATTCTAAATCTCAAATATTTCATTACCTTACGACTAAACGCTCAGTCTGTATGACGCCAATATTACTCTTGAAATTTAGTAAATAAATGCCGCTTGGGTAATTGTTCAAGTTATAAACAAAGCCCTCCTCTCCTATTGCAACTCGATCAACCATTCTCCCGGTACTGTTAAATACTTGCATTTCAATAGTACTATTTTGAAGTTTGCTATTCAACAAAACACTCAATCTTTCATCAGTATTAACAGGATTTGGAAACACAGTAAAGACATTTTTAGAAGCTAAGTTTTCTATTGTTTTGACTGGAGTGTAAGAAAATTCCCCATCAGGACTCAACAGCTTTATTCTATAATAAACCTTGCCAATTGGAGCATCTTCATCTATGTATGAAAAAGCCTTGATTTCTTCAAACAAGGAATAGGCTCTTTGGGTATATATTTTATCAAAGTTTTTGGCGTCAGTGCTTCTTTCTATTTCAAAATCAACGTAGGCCTCATCTGCTGTAGCTGACCAGTCCAGTTGTACAACATTTTCTTTTAGTAACTCAGCTTCAAAAGAAACCAAGTCAACAGGCAATGATAATTCTCCTAATTGAACATCCAAAGTGGTGATCACTCCATTGGTTAAAACTACGGTATGTGTTTGACTAGTGTATCCTGCTTTTGAAATAGTAACGGTGTAGGTCCCTGAAGCTGCAAGCCCCGTTTTATAATCTCCGGAAAGGTCACTAGATTCTCCGTTTGCCTGACTGGAGTTCAAGGTTACTGTTGCTCCAAAAATAGTCGCTCCTGTGGTAATGTCTGTAATATTTCCATGCAAACGAGCTGCCCGAACATAATTAGGACTCAGTACAAATAAGCCTTCATTAATATCAGAAACTAAGATGTTGCCTGATGGCAAAAAAGGATAGGCTCCCCACGCACCAGAGCAATTACCATCACAGGTATCATAATTTCCAACTTCAATCAGGTTACTGGGTACGGATGCATCTACAATTACAACACCATCTGAATAATGAGATATAACAAGAAAGTCATTCAAGACATGAACATTGTGCGGAAATACGCCTGTCCCTTCTGTCGCCAAAGGCCGGAAACGATCTAGTTCTTGAATATTTAAAGGATCAGATATGTCATAGGCAACAGTCCAAGCGTTGGCTCTTTCGTCCGTGGTATAAACAACTGTTTCATTGTTGCCAGTCCATGCATTATGTGTAAAAGTATTGGGTGTAGATTGAGAATTTACAAAATCAGTATTGCTTTTATCAGATACATCGTAAATGGAAACGACCCCAACCCAAATCTCTGAAGCATACATTTTATTATTAGAGGTATAAACATCGTGTGCATAAACGTTTGGCCCTTTGTCTACATAGATTGGTGTGCCCGGCGTAGTGAACAAATCCAAGTAAATTATACCTCCATTGTTTAAATTACAACCCGCCAAATAACAATAACCAAATTCATCAATATATAAATTGTGGCAATTCTGCAGTTGGCCACCACCTAAATCCGCGATTGGTGGATTCCAGTAAGACCAATCGCTTGCTGTTAGCGCATTTGGCAAATTACTTAAATCAATTATTAGAATCCCACCATTTGTATCATTGGTAACATATGCATAAGACCCAAATGTTTTCATATCTCGCCAAGTTGAAGCAGGTCCCGTAGCAGAACCCAAATCTATTGGATTTGCAGGGTCAGTTACGTCTTGAATATTCACTGCATTCCGTAAACCCACCAACGCATATTCTCGACCATTAGCTGCATAACCCCATACGTCATTTAAACTTGGCGTATATTTTACATCAGATTGATAGGTGGTATTTACTTGACTAAAGAGTGGCGTAAATAGGAATAAAACTAAAAAATAGGTTATTAAAAATCTCATCGGTATTTTAAGTTTATGCGTTTACTTTCGGTATTCCTCCTAATCTAAGAAACATTTTATTTTAACTAAAATAAAACCATCCTTTATTGTTCATTTGCTTAATTCATTACTTTCTAAA
Source organism: uncultured Saprospiraceae bacterium (assembly GCA_938041325.1). Classification (GTDB taxonomy): domain Bacteria; phylum Bacteroidota; class Bacteroidia; order Chitinophagales; family Saprospiraceae; genus CALIAG01. The sequence goes on from CALIAG010000423.1 coordinate 7,013, forward strand.
GATAGGGAGTTTCCAGCTATTCTTTGCTAAAGAACAAGAACTTTAGGAGTTGGTGACACTCAAAATGTTTTGCTAAAAACCACGTACTACAAGTAGACGGTTTTATGCTATGCTGTCCAATAATGAAATTGCTTTTATATTACATATTTTAAGTATGTTTCTTTATCTTTATATAGGCTTACAAAGAAAACACGACTACTTTTACCTTTTCTTCACCTAAATAACACTATGATGAGTGCTTTAAAAATTCACTTTAATAAGCAGCCTATTGCTCTTTTTGCAACACTTTTCTTTCTTTTTAGCTCTATTTCTTCTGGCATTGCTCAATGCGATCCCTCTCCATTTGAAGGAGTTCACGTTGTTCAACCTGATGAGAACCTGTTCAGAATTTCACAAAAATACAATATCAGTTTAGACCAAATTTCGACTTGGAATAACATGAATGCCAATGAAACGCTAATCAATTGCCAAGAATTGGTTGTTTCTGCTGATTTGGTAAATCCACCAGAAGTATTGACTTCAAAGGGAACCTCTGTTTGGACGACCGTTTCAAAACAACCAGGAAAATGGCATACTGTTCGTCCAGGTGAATCAGTGGCTTTAATAGCAAGATTATATGGATACACAGAGATAAAATTCAGAGAATTCAATAAAATGTCGGCGGACAAAGGCCTCAAACCAGGTGCTGTTGTTAGATCATCAGAATGTGTTTGTAGCTCATCTCCGGCTGGAAGCTCAATACCCACTGCAACGGCTGCAACAGGTTCAGCTCCAACTACTGGTTCAAAAGCTGGAAGTGGCAACCCTGCTCCTCCAAGTGATTATAGAGGATTCATGACAATGGAAGAGTCTTCTATGATTGATGAAATCAATTTAATGCGATCAAACCCTAAAGCATATGTGAAGCACG
>CALIAG010000424.1 GCA_938041325.1 uncultured Saprospiraceae bacterium
TCAGCTTTCCATAATTGTTTATAAACTGCCGCTCTAAATTTATCGTCTCTCGTATAGCCTCCAGGTTGAGCAAAAGACATTTGCGACATAATGATTCCGACGAACTCTCGTTTTGGATCCGCCCAAAAATGCGTGCCTTCATATCCGCCACCGACCCAAAGACCAGCCTCTCCTGTTTCATAAATTCGCATTGAATCTCCACTAACCCAAAGGTTGTAACCATTATAACCATAAGGATTATCCAATTGGGTATGAGGTGCATAAATATCTTCGACGGTTTCTTTATTCAAAAAACGTTTGTCATTAAGTGTTCCTCTATTCAAAAGCATTCGCACAAAATCAGCATAGCCATCTGCCGTTGCCACCATGCCTTCTCCACCTAAATAAAGTTTATGAGCAGGATCGTAATCGGGTACATCCGGGCCAAAAATATCTAATTCTCCCGGATGAGCATATCGGAGAATGGTATCCTTTCCGGAAACAGCTGGAGGTAGATTTTTAAAATCTGCAAGTCCATATTGCAAACCTTCTATTCCCAAAGGGTCTGTGATTCTTTCTTTGACCAATTCTTTTAGGCTTTTGCCAGTTGCGCGTTCAGCTACAAAACCTAAGACGGTTGTATTGATGCCGTAGAAATGGTCTGTCCCAGAATGTTGAATCAGTGGGGTTTCTGCAAGTCTTTTTATAAACTCATCAGTATCTTTGGAAGTGCAAACATTCTTGCTGGCAACAATTGAATCCAGACATTCAAATTGTGTTGTTGCGTAATAAAATCCTGCTTGGTGATTCAGGAGATGTAGAACGGTCATTATCGAATCATTCGGAACCAATTGTATTGGACAGGCATTCTCTCTGTTGTTCCATTCTAAATCAGTTAAGTTTTTTCCATCAGCAGATAAGGCGACTTTCAAATTTTTAAACTCAGGAATATACTTTGTAACAGGATCATTAAAATTCAAAAGCCCATCTTCTATTAAATCCAATGCAACTGATATCGTTACAATTTTACTCATTGACCAAATTCGAATCCACGAATCTTCATCTATGATTCTATTCGGCAGTAACTCATCATTGACGGTACTGTGTTCATACATTACAGAACCATCCAAGCGTTCAAGTCTTGCATAGATAAAGGGGAAATGTCCTTCTTCTACAAAGCCATCCAAAACGGCATCTAATGCTTCTGGATCATTTATCGTTAATTGAGAAGTAGGTTGAGTCTTACAAGAAAAGAAGAAAAGCAAGAGACCTAATATGGGAACGGCGATTGGATTCGTTTGAAAAGTCATTTGTAGAAATATTAAAAAAGAGCATTGCAAAATTAGTTGCAATGCTCTTTTCATTAGGACAATTTATTTAATCACCATTTTGGAAGTGGCAAAATCACCTTTATCATCTTGCAAGGTTGCGGTATAAATTCCTGCAGGCAAGTTCTCTCTTTCCACCAATACTCTTTCGCCTTCTATGCCATTCATCGTTCTTACAATTCTACCTGTCATATCACTGATCACTAAATCGAAAGATTGGTTTTCTGGATTGTCAAATTCTATAAAAGCACGATTTTGAAATGGGTTCGGACTGATTTTCATAGTCCGTTTTAGCACTACATTTTCAACTCCTGTTGACAAGTCGCATTGAGGTGCTTCATCAACAATCAAAATCAAATCTGAGCAAGCATCGCTCCCACCGAATCCGCCATCACGCGGATCTTTCAACGCGTTATCCCAAGCCATCGCAGCATTACTTAAGCCATTGTTCCCAATCACTTGAATATCCGTAATTTCATCTAAACTTGTTCCATAATAAGATTGCACATCTAGTACAACAGAAAAATTATCAGATCCGTCATTGCTCAATTGTGCAGCACCTGCCGCGTCCCATTCTACAGTCGTAGCCCAACTATTGATACCAGAATGCAAAGCCAAGTTTTGTTGACCAGCCAAAAGCATTCCTGGATCTCCTTCTGGACAAACCAATGCATAATCTATTTCTAGCTTCACTCTTCCTGTAGCAGCATCAACACAACTTTCTGAGTCAGCGGCATCGGAAAATAAAGCAAGGCTTGTGCCTTGATTGAGATCTGCGCAAGTCGGAATATCTGCAACAATCATTTTTAAGTTTGAACAGGGTTCTGCATTTCCAAAAGCTTCTCCATCCAATGAATCTCGAAATGCAATTGTCCAAGGATCGTCAGGGTCTTCGAAACCATTATTAATCACTATTTGGATATCGGTAAGATCTTCGAAGGCAACATCATAATAGTCTTGGATATTAACTGTCAGAAGGAAAGAGTCTGCGCCATTGTTTTCCAATATGGATGCCTCTGCTGCATTCCATTCAATAATACTCGCCCAATCATTGGCTCCAGAATGGAATCCCATTTGTTGGGTTCCAGGTAAAACGCCATTTACATCTGCTTCAGGGCAATTCTGATTCAGGTCAAAAATAAAATGAACCTCTCCGGCGTCAGCGTCGATACAAGTTCCAGCCAATGCATGGCTTGTGATTAAGTCTTGCGCTCCAATATTCATAGAAATCAAAAGCAACAAAAATAGGTGGTAAAATTTATTCATTTTCAAATAATTTAGCTTAGAAAATTAATTGTATTGTACAAGTTTAAGAGTAACAGTTTGCAGACTAGTCTTAAGTCGTAAAAAGACTAGTCCTGAATATTTTTTATTTAAAATCAAATCATCGACGGTATGTGTACCTGCTGGGTACCAAGCGCTTTCTTTTTCGCCTATCACCTTTCCGATAGCATCGACAACGTCAAAAGAAACATAGGTTGATTTTGGCAATGAGAACTCTATCCTTGTATTCTCTTTGAAAGGGTTTGGTTGAGCAGAAATCGTTATTTTCTCTTTGCCTAGCTCCTTGACTTCCGTAATTACTATTTGTCCATCTTCTCTAATGGTCATAAATTGGTTGGCATCTAAGTTTTCAAAATTCATTGTTTGGCCACCCGGCCAGTTCACTTCTAATTCATCAATCTGTGTGGCATTCCCTAATCCAAAATGAGCAATACTACTGTGCTGGGAAGCGTGTGTTCCAAATCCTCCGTTGTAATCGTGGACCCAAGTTTTGTCACCAACCGTAATTTTTAAATAAGCACCATAAGCATCCCTGTTACTGGCAATCCCTTCTAATTTTATTTTCAACCAATTCTGATCATTCCCATTCTCATTTTCGTAAAAAAGAACATTCTGAACTTCATCACCAGAAGTATGTTGATTTACATTTACAACTACAAAATCAAGATCACCATCGTTGTCAAAATCCGAATATGCGAAGCCTCTTCCTCGCCCTGTGTCATCGAGGTTCG
>CALIAG010000425.1 GCA_938041325.1 uncultured Saprospiraceae bacterium
TCTTCTACCATTCGAGCATGATGGTGTTCCCCTTTTCTGTAAATGACAAAGGAAGCTCCCCAGAGTGTGTCTGGATAATCTAGAATTTGTTTTGTGCCAACCTTGATGGATTCCACAGGAATTAACGGAATAGCTTCGTCAATAGACATCCACTTTACTTCATCAGCTTCTCCTGCAGCTTTAATCTCTCCAGAAATATATTTTGCGACATAAAATCCTCTCAGAGTTGAATATGGATGATACTCGTATTTGTAACTAAAGTACCCATGAAGTTTTGGTGAACTGATGGTGATGCCATATTCGTGTGCCAAGCTGTCCAACGACTCTTTGACAAATTGTCGGTTGCTATGGACATTAGATAAAGTATACCAGTTGCCAGCAGCTTTGCCCATAAGGATTTCATTTTTGTCATTTAGAACAATAAGCCTGTTGACAGTGAAATTGTGGGTAGGCGCTACATGTGGATTTTGTTGTTCAGCTTGTTCATTGTTTTCTTGCGAAGTACAAGCTGTAGCGAAAAGAAAGAAACAACATAATAAGAGATAATTTTTCATGATTTTTTAATGCCCAAGTTGGTAGAATTCACCCTTGAATTCTACCAAATTCATGATTTTGGGAGTCTAAATTGGATTTTAATCAACTTTTCACGGAATCTCTGTATGCTTTTGCTGTGGATTGGGTGTATTTTTTAAAAAGAGAATTAAAAGAAGACAAACTGTTGAAACCACTTTCGTAAGCAATGGCCGCTATTTTATAGTGCGAATGGTCAGGAGATCTTAATAATCGCTTTGCTTCTTCTAATCGATATTTGGAAATGAATTGCGCATAATTGATCTGTTCCACTTGATTTATAGCTTGCGAAACTTCTTTGGGGGAGGCATTTACCCGTTTACTTAATTTAACCAATGTTAGGGATGGATCGAGATATAGTTTCTCCGTTTTAAGCAATTCATGAACTTGATTCAATAAGTTTTCACCAGCTTCTATGCTGAAATTAGAATCTTTGTATTTTTCCTTTGGCTCAGAAAACAACTGGGGCGTTTGTATACTCCAAAACCCTAAGCAAGCTATCATTAATGAATAGAGAATCGTAATGCTCATATAGAACGAAACCATTCCAATAGAGTTCAACGCATACCAAACGATAAAGATCAAATTGGCGATTAAAAACCTCTGCCACCATACCCGTACTTTTTCTCTACCTGAAAATGCCAATTTTACATTAGGTTCAAAATAGAATACGATTGAGTAAGCTAGATAGCCGAAGAAATGAATCATTGTACCATTGTAGAAAATTGCAAACGAAGATGCGCCACTTCCATCATTTGGAATGAACCAACAAATGGGCAGTAAGATTAAAAATAAGGCATAATGAAGCAACTCTTTTTTATTGAATGAACTACTTTGGTTAGCTAAATATTTGCTAAACAACCAAATCGACGGACCTATAGAAAACATAAGACTTAAAATGTAAGTCCTTAGAGTAGGGGAGAAGTCGTAATAATTGTGGAATAAGGATTTGCCAATTCTGAGCGAAAAGGCAAGAAGGTAAATGGCGAGGAAAATGTTAGATTTGCTTTTTCGTCTAAGCAATAAAATGGCAAAGAAAATACTGAGGGTAACTCCAATGCTTCCTATTAAAATGGCAAATTGTTTTAAGATTTCTTGGTCCATCTTTATAACTGCAAATTTGAATTGGTTCGACTATTTTAAAACTCATTTATATGAATCATTAAGTCAATCGTTTAAGTTTTATTTCAAAATATCATCCATCAAAAGCAATTCTTGTGGAAGGATATCCGTCCATACTATTTCGGAAACATCAGGTTTTTGATAGCTGTGGTTTCCTTCCCAATCATGTGCTAAAATAGTTTGCCAACCAACATGGACTTTTGTCCAAAGCAAAGGACCATTATAAATGTGGTTATTGATTCCTTTGTAAACATAATGATAACTTTCTCCGCTTTGGTAAATATCTTTGTCAATTGAATTCCTCAATTTATTCCACAATTCAATATCTCCAAATTCTTTTGCTGCCATCATGCCGGTCATGGTTGCCAGAGGGGAGGGGCCGGCATTGGGATCTTCTTTTACATAGGCGTAAGGCCCGATGGTTTTGACAAAAATATCTTTCCAAACAGGATATAATGATTCATTGTATTCAGGTTCAAAGGGTCTCAAAAAAGCCATCGTCCATGCATTGGTATAACCAGATCGCATTGGATTACAAAACTGCATATCTGATTGGTACATCTTTAAATAAAAGCCGAATTCTTTGTCCGTCATTTTTTCTTTGATAAAATCTATTGTCCATCGAGCTTCTACTTCTGCATAATTGGTTCCGTACAATTGGTCATAAATTTTTAGACTTAAAAGGCTGATGGAATTGCATTGTGCGAAATACCTTCCTGGTTCACAATCTGCTCCTTCGTGTTTGCCTTCTTCATGGTGCTTTCGCATTTCTGCCACGATCTTTTCAGTTAGCCAAGTATATTCTCTACTAAAATCTTCTTCTCCAGATATCAGTTGAAACAATCCATACATTAAATTGAGATGTCCTTTGTACATGATGTTTCCTTCCGAAATGGGGTCGTCTCCCATGCCATATGCGACCCAATCTCCCCAAACCTTTTTTGACTTCATTTTTTGAATCATGTGTTTCAAGCAAAGTTTGGCTCGGTCCCCATGTGCTGGACTAATCATAGCGATTGAAGGCATCGCATAGGCTCCAAAAGCAATTCCATATCTCCAAAGCAATTGAGCATCTGTGTCCCAGCCTTTAAATTCATCTCCTGTAAAACTCAAGTGTTCATAGCTGTCAAAGATGTAATTGAATTGACCGATTTCGTCTTTTTGGAGAGTCCGATCACCAATTTTTGCGAAGTATTTCTTAGAAGATGCATGGCCGATAGGTAGGAAAAAATAAGCAATTAATATTGATGCCGCTATAAGAAAGCATAAAATAATAATCAATCTTTTTTTCATTGCTTTTATTTTTGTAATAAAATTGATCCTTCAGATCATTACTCAATTCTTTTTCTACAGTGGAAGAATGAGTCCTTTTCTAGAATTAAATTTACAATTAAAAAACAAGAATTCATTGACTAATATTCCGATACCATTCCAATGCTCTTTTTTCATGAAATTGAACAAAGGGATCTTTTTCATCACCATATTTCTCAATATCATTATTGCATCTTTTCGCAATATCGAATTTTAAATCAGCATATTCTTTCGCAACATCTTTATGCTCGATGAGATAATCTCTAAATACTAAATGCCGCAATAAATTTGAATCTCCAGATTTGAAGGCATGAATCTGATGTGTTCTGTTATCCCCACCTTTCCTAAAATATCTTCTTCCAGGAATTCCCAATTCTCCCATTACTTCATAACCCAATTCTTCAAACGCTACAGTTTTTGAATCCAAATATTCTAAACTACTTACCTCAGGCATGATGTCAATTATGGGCTTTGCCATTAAGCCAGGGACAGCTGTGCTGCCAATATGATGAATCTTTATGGCAACATCTCCCAGGATGTTTTTTAGTTTTTCGGATTCTTCTTGAAACTTCATCGGCCAGTTTTGATTGTATTCGGTAACGGTTATTAGCATGGTGTTTTATTTTCAAAAAGAATAAAAATTAGAAAGGTGATTCGAATCGTTTTCCTGGATAAACCTTAGTGGCTTATATAATCTAATAATGAAATAAGGTCTAATTGAAGCATAAAAAGTAGGAAAGTTTTTATCAAAATTCATGACTTTATTGGTCAATTGTAATGAAATTTCAATTTCTTCATGCGGTTTAATTCCGATGCTAGTGAGGTAAAATGGATAAAGGAAAGTTTCATCATTTGAAATTAGCCAATTCAAGTCTAACCCAAATCTGAAGTATAAATTTTTAAAAAAGTTGTAGTCAACTTCTGTTCGAATGTTTAGTCCGTTTATATCAACATTTTGGTATTCTGTAAAAAGGGCCCATTGGCTAAAATTCCGCTCATAATAATCAAGAGGAATAAAGACATTATTTCTTGAATTGGTAAAAGAAGGACCAAGGTTTGGATCTCGATAATATACAACATTGCTAAACAATAAATTAAAGTTTGAATCGTATCCTCGATACTCAATCGATGATTTTAGATTGATTTTATTCGCAAAGGTATTCTTCGTTTTAAAACCAACAAGAAAGGCATTGCTATTATCGTCGATTGTTGAAACTTGAGCGTAGAATGAAAATTGATCCTTGTACTTCAAACTAGTAGAAAAATTCCAAAAGCCTCTTGATGTAAAACCTCTGTTATTTGAATAACCAGATTTTAAATTTATGACGAATGAACTGTCTTTATTTATTGCAAAATCTTCAATCCCAAAAGAGTAGTCGTACACGTCGTCAATCCCTAATCCAATTCCAATCAATAAATCTGCGATTCCAGCATGTTTAAAATAGAAGTCTCCAAATTTTAATTTGAATATCCAAGATTGTGTTTCCAGATTATAAAAAGTGAGGCCTTCGTAAAGTTTAAAATTCCTAAAATCTCCCATTTGAAATAGATATTGAAACTTTCCAAGCGTATCAGACAAAACGGCATTTAAATAAGGATAGAAGTTCCTCGTTCTTTTACTAAAAACGCCATCTGAAAAACCTCTTTGTTCTGCATTTATGGCTCCGGTTACTTTCAAGATTTTACCAAATTGAAACCTTGCACCCAGTTTGAAAAAGTAACTTCCATGGAAAAATGGATTGTCTGTTACCTGATTGCTATTCAAATTCCAAGTATCTCTGACATCCGGTTCATTTATCCTTCTTGGTAATTGTTCTGGAATTTTAATGGAATTCAAAGGGGAAAAGCCAAATGTTGTGAATTGGTAATAAGTGCCAAGCCCTATATCAACTTCGTAGCTATACTTTTTATCATCTTGATTAGTCTGTCTTTCTTGACAAAATAATAAGGATTGCAAAAGCAATAATGTTATTGTTAGTTTTAGTTTCATGCTTTACTTTAGATACTTCCTAAGGTACAAAAGTTGAAGGTAGACCTCCAAATTCTAAAGTAATTATAACATTTGTATTTGTCCAAATTTCAAAATTTGGTTTGCTTAGCCATGAATTTTATAATAATAATGATGCAATATTAATTGATTCGAACTTCCTTTTTTGTATAAAACAATAAAAGGGCAGTTATCTTGCGACAACTGCCCTCTAATTTTCTTATTAAACGATGTTAATATTTAATCGATCAATGCTTACGAAGCTGCTCCTGCTTCTGCAACAGCGTGGTCGTTTTCTACACTACTGCCACTTACTCCAATCGCTCCGATTACGTCGCCTGCAGCATTTTTAATCGGCACTCCACCTGGAAAGGTGATTAAGCCACCGTTAGAATGCTCAATATTGTAAAGCGCTCCTCCAGGTTGTGATAACTCTCCAATGACTCCTGTATTCATATCAAAAAATCGAGCAGTTTTTGCTTTCTTTATAGAGATGTCTAAAGAACCTAACCAAGCTCCATCCATGCGGGCAAAAGCGACCAAATTTGCGCCTCCATCAACTACAGCAATGTTCATTTTCGTGTCCAGCTCAACTGATTTTTTCTGTGCAGCTGCAATCATTTTTTCTGCTTGTGCTAAAGTAATATTCATTAATTGAATTTTAGTGATTTATAATTAATTACACCGCAAAAGTAAGGCAATGGAAGAGTAGTCTAGTTACGAATAAAGGTCAATCACTTATGAAAATGGGTCAAAGGTCAAGAATCAATTAAATTGGGACTTTTACCAAACTTATTTTTAAATGCAGCACTAAAATTCGACAGGTTATTGTATCCGAAATCCAAATAAATGTCAGATGATTTTAGTTCCCCGCTTTGCAACAACTCCTTTGCTTTTCGCAAACGCTTGTCTGCCAACCACTTCCCAGGAGAAGTATTGTATTCTTTTATAAAATTGCGCTTAAAAGTAGAGAGACTCATTTGACATAGAAAAGCAATCTCATCAATTTTCAAATTAGAATACACATTGTTTTCGACAATATTTTTAAACGCGGAATGCTCATTGGATATCAATGATTGTAAATACTTCTCAAAGGCCTTACCATATTTATTAATAAGGTAGAGCATCAACTCTTCAAATTTAACGGAAAGAAGGTTTGCCTCAAAAATGGCAGGCGCCTCAGATACAGTCGTAAGAGAGTTTAAATAAGAATGAATATAATCGTCATTTTCAATGACGAAATAGGAAGGGGTTTCCTCCTCATTATTGCTGAACTCACTGTGCTTTTTTAAAAAATCCCTCAGCTTGCTTTCCGAGAAAAAAAGGAGTTTACAGTAATAGATGGTGTCATTGTCTAAAAGCTCTGACCACAAACAATTGCCTTTTTTTATCAATAAAGATTGCTTGTCATTTACAGCAACAGAAGAATCGGCAAAATGCACTTGCTTTTTGCCTTTTTGCAAAAAACTAAACATGTGTAAACTTAAATTCACTTTGCTTTTAAAAACATCATCTGTCATTTTGAAATCATGGACAAAGAGGTCTAATTTATCGATCTTGGTTTTGGTAAATATTTCTGGTATATTTTGTATGGTCATTTGTTGTTTTAATTCTCAATTAACGTTGTTCTACTTTCCTCTTTCTCGTTATTGCTTTTTATTTGTTCTTTACTTTTAGATTCCCAAAGATAGCAGAATATGTCAGTTTTAAATTCATTATAAAGTACAGCAGAATTTTTACTTAAAGATCGGGTCAGTTTATACTTTGTTTTGGCTTACCTTTGGAAATAGAAATACGGCAAAATTATCTTTAAGTATTTACAATTTTTGAATGCATCCACGATGACTCCACAAGAATTCAACAACGAGCAGAAACAATTTGAATTTGCTAAACTATCTATAGCAAGTTTCATGTTTGCTGTATTGCTACTTTTCGCTATTTTCTTGGCTACGATTCCGGTCCAAAATAATTTCATCTATATCACGCTATATTTATTTTGCCTTTTTCTTCCAATACTAGGAATCGTATTTGCAATAATTGGATTCGTCAGAAATGAAATGGATAAAAAGAAATTGACTTTAGGATTAATCCTAAATAGCACTCTTTTAATCATTTACTTTTTGATGTACAGTTTTGGTGGAATCAGTTATGTTGAACTTGATTTCTAAAAGGTAGGATTAATAAGTTTAATTTTCTCAAAATACTTATTATCGTAATTTGATGGTTTTCTTTGACACCAATTAATTTAACTTTGTCAGTATACTTTTATAACTCTCGCCAATAGGTATTTCGATCTCTTCAATCTCTATATCATTTTTTGTAAATGCCGTAATTTTATTTGAATTTACAATGTAAGAGCGATGGACGCGAAGAAAACGACTATCCAATAATTCTTCAAATGAAGAGATACCGTATTTTACTATGTGTACTCTTCCTTTGGTTTTGATCTTTATATAGTTTTTGACACTTTCTATAAATAGAACATCGTCTAAAATTATCTTAACCTGTTTTCTATCTTCCGTAATGAAAATGTAATTCTTATTTGAAATTTCAATTGGATCGGGAAGAGATTCATTATTAACTTTCTGTGTAGCTAAAAATTTTTCGATGGCTTGAAAAAAACGTCCAAACGTAATAGGCTTTACCAGATAATCTACAGCATTTAATTCAAAGCCTTCAACTGCATAATCTCTATATGCAGTGGTGAAGATAACTCTGGGTTTCGAGATTAAGTTTTTGTAAAACTCAGTTCCAGTTAAGACGGGCATTTCAATGTCCAAAAATAACAGATCTATATCTTGGCCATTAATTACTTTGCTCGCCTCTATAGCACTTTTGCAAGATGCTATGACTTCAAAATTATCTATTTTAGCCAAATGGTTTTCTATAAGCCTTCGCGCTAATTTTTCATCATCTATAATTAAGCATCTGTACATTCTAACGTTGTTTTAATTTTAAAATGACTTCATATGTTTTGTCATTGTCATCAATGCTTAGCTTATGTTCACCGGGATACAACAAGGCCAATTGCTTTTCAATATTTGACAATCCTATTCGCTTTTTATGCAAAGGCTTTTTTATTTCTACTTGAGGTTTAGTATTGAAAATAGTGAAAATAATATCGTTCTTGTCTAAAGCAATTGAAATATTTACCCTAGCCATTTCTAACTCTTGACTAACGCCATGTTTAAAAGCATTTTCAAGAAAGGTAAGCAATAATAATGGTGCAATTTTTACACTCTCAGTCACGGTGTTCTTAAATGAAATGGTCACCCGATCTTCGTATCTTATTTGTTCCAATGCTAAATAATTTTCTATCATTTCAATTTCCTTTTCGATAGCGACATATTTATCATCACATCTATATAGCGTATAATCCAAAATCCCCGAAAGCTTTGCAATGGCTTCTGGAGCTGCATCAGATTTTTCCAAAGTAAGCGTGTATAAATTATTTAAAGTGTTGAACAAAAAATGCGGATTCAATTGGTGCTTCAGCGCGTTGAGTTCAACTGTTTTTTTCTGCTCTTTAATTTCAGAAAGTTTCTGTTGTTTTTCATAAGAAAGAAGCGCTCCTAAAAAAAACAAGGGTTGCAGATAAAAGAATGGATTGTAGATAAAGACAACCTTGAAATCTGTCAGTCGCTCAATGAACGGAGTGTTTTCCATCACATATCTACTGTCTGCAAAACAGCTGGGAAAAGTAACTTCCAGGAAAAACATTTTAACAACAGAGGCAAAGATTTGCACAATAATAAAAAGAACAATTAGTAGCAATATGGATTCGAAAATATTGCTATTCTTTTTATACCTCGGAATAATGACGAGCAATATTGAATACGCTACAATGACTTGCAAAAAAGTATGAAGGATATTAGAAATGAGAATTGACGCTGTACTATAAGTGCCTTGAAATGCGGATGATGAATAGAAGATATAAACCACAACCCAAAAAAGGAGGTGTTTATAAATTGGCTTATTCAATATTTTCAAGAATGCAGTCATATGAAATTAAACAAAGGTACATTTTACTTTATCAACTATCTCTAAGTGTATACGTATCGGCTCAAAATGGTTACAGACAAACATTTAATGGGTACAAACCAAAATATAGCTTTACGTATTCTAAAATAAAGGCTCCGTACTCTTTTCTGAAATTCGATTGAAATGTGGGATACTTTCGCATTAATTAAATAATCGAAATATGAAAAAAAGCACTGGATTAACAATGGCATTTCTGTCCGTCCTGACATTCTGTTCTTGTCAAAAAGCATTATTTACATCAACGCTAGAAAACCCGAAGTTGGTTAAAATATGGGAAACGGACTCTTTATTAAATGATATAGAATCGGCTATTTATGACGAGAAAAATGAAGTCATTTATGTGACCAATATCAATGGAGATTGGTTGAAACCAAATGGGAAAGGTTTTCTTAGTAAAGTGAATTTAAAAGGTAAAATCACCAACCACAAGTGGATTGAAAACTTAGATGGTCCAACGGGTACAGCGCTTTATCAAGACAAATTATTTGTAGCCGACTTCAATGCTGTTTTTGAAATCGATGTAATTGCTTCAAAAATAATCAAAAAGCATATGGTTGAAGGCACAGAACGGATTAATGATTTAACGGTTGATGAGGCTGGAACTATTTATGGAAGTGGGACTAAAAGTGGAAAATTATTTTCATTAAAAAATGGTAAAATAAAGATCCTGAAAACAGATTTAGAATGGCCAAACGGCGTGCTTTA
>CALIAG010000426.1 GCA_938041325.1 uncultured Saprospiraceae bacterium
AAAGTAAAAAAGGAAGAACTGAATAACTTTTTGCAAAATACAAGTGCTTGTGTGATTGATTCGCTTCTAAAGAAAATACCAACTAAAGAGAAAGTTACAAACACTCGTGACATTTGATACAACTCTAGAAGGCTTGGTAAGCTCTTTCCCTTTGCTACGGTATGTCTATACTTGGTTCGTTTTCCGTAAATAGAAGGTAGAAATAATAGTGCATGTAAAATTCCCCAAATGATAAAGGTATAATTTGCACCATGCCAAAGACCAGTAATAAGAAATACGATAAAAATATTTCTAGTAATTTTTCTTTTTGAAAAGCCCTTCAATTTGTTGACAATATAAAACCGAAACCAATCAATCAAAGTAATATGCCATTTCTTCCAAAACTCAATGATGCTTCTTGAAAAAAATGGATAATCAAAATTCTTCGACAATTTAAAACCAAGCAGTTTGGCACTTCCGATTGCTATATCGCAATAGCCTGAAAAATCACAGTAAAACTGAATGCTTCCGAACAGTGTTACTACAAATAAGGTACTTGCGGATTGCGATTCTAGATCTGCAAAACAAGCATTCACAAAAAAAGCACAATTATCAGCTATAACGATTTTTTTGAAAAATCCCCATAACATCTGCCTTAATCCATCTGCTGCTTTTTCGTATTCAAAAGTTCTTTCTATGAAGAATTGTGGCAGGAGATTAGATGCTCTTTCTATCGGCCCAGCTACCAATTGAGGAAAAAAACTGACGTATGCAAAAAAGCTTACAAAGTCATTCGTAGCTTTTATCCGCTTGTCAAATACATCTATAGTGTAGCTCAAAGTTTGAAGTGTGTAAAAACTAATTCCGACTGGAAGAATGATATCAAGCGTTGAAAACCCCGAATTGGGAATATCAAAGAGAAGCTTAAAAGAGTCTAGAAAGAAATTAAAATATTTGAAAAAAAATAACATGCCCAAGTTGACAAATAAACTGCAACCAAGGAGTAGTCTTCTTTTAAGTTTTGTATCTGTCCTAACCAATAGAATCCCAACAGTGAAATCCACAATGCTGCTAATAAAGATAAGAATCAAAAATCTCCAATCCCACCAGCCATAAAAAATATAACTAGAAATTAATATGAGTAGATTTTGAAGTCTTAAGTCTCGATTAAAGACAAACCAATAGAGTAAAAATACTACTACTAAAAAAACACCATAGTCAAACTCTATAAATAGCATTTGGGGATTTCGTCTGGGGGTAATTTAATATTTTAAGTTTATTGGCTTTACTCAATATTTAAAAATATACACTTTTACTAAATTCTTTTATATAATGGATACTTCTTCTGAAAAATTGGTTTTGTTTTTTATCCAAAATTCAAAATCATCGGAGAATGATCACTGAGTTTACTTTCCCTTGCTTCATGCAAATAATCGCAATCTTTCACTAATGGCAATAAATCAGCATCCACATAAATATGATCATATCGGTACCCATTGCCTTGATGACTGTACCAAGAATAGGTTTCGGCTTCGCCATGCACATATCGGAAAGCATCAGATAGACCATCCGTTTCCAGTTGTTTTAAATCCTTGGTATACCAAAAACTATCTCCTTTTTGATCGATGAAATTTTTACCCGTATTGAAATCTCCCATAATCAATGCCGGTTTGTGTTTTTTGATTTCTGTATTCAACAAGTCAAAGAGTTTGTGCTTTTTCTTATGTGGCAAATAGACGCCGTACAAATGGAAGGCATCAAAGTCACAGGCAATGACGGAATGATTGAAGTCTATTTTTGAGTTTACAAACAAACGCGCTTGACAAGGATATTTAGAAGCAATCAAAACGGAGTTGGTATCTGATTCTTTCAGAGAAACAAACTGAAACAGAAAACCTTGTTCCAAGAGCTTCTGACGAATTAGCGTTCCAGCATTATTATTTCTAAATTCTGAAAAAACCAAAATATCCGCCTTTTGCTTTGCCACAAAACTCAGGATCCCACGAATCCGGCTTCCACCTCCTTGCTGTATGTTCCAACTCAAAAACTTGATCATATCATGCTACCTTTTAGGCACTTTTCTTTTTGGCTTCTTCGATGCTTTTCTTCAAGGCGTCCATGATGTTTACAACTGGTTTGTCATCATCTCCCTCGTCCATATTGACGATCTCTTTTCCTTGTACTTTTTTGTCAACCAAATCCAATAGAGCATCTCTATATCGGTCTTCAAAATCAACCTGATCAAAAGTAGTGCTTAGCGATTCCACCAGCTGTAACGCAAGTTTCATCTGTGCTGCATCAGTCTCCGTACTTTCATCGGTGTCTGGTACTTTTTCAATGCTTCGGATTTCGTACGGAAATCTGAGCTTGTACATGATCAGAGCATTTTTGTGAGGAGTAATCAACACCACGTCTTCTCGATCTCTCAGAATGATTCTACCAATTCCTGCTTTACCAGATTCCTTCAATGTTTGACAAAACAAAGAATAAGTCCCTTTAGCAATATCGCCTTCAGGTCCGATGTAGTAGACATTTTCATAACGACTTGGATGGACTTCGTCGATGTCAACAAATGCTTCGATGTCAATCGCCTTGGTACTTTTGAGTTTAACGCTATTCAATTCTTCTTCTGAGAAAATAGCATATTGATCGGGTTCATATTCAAATCCTTTAACGATGTCATCTCTACTAACGGTTTCCTCACATGATTTGCAATACTTTTTATATCCAACAGGACCATTGTCCTTATTGTGGATTTGTCGAAATGAAACATTCCCTTTGGTTTCGACTGCATTGAAAATTTGAATAGGGATGGTTACCAAAGAAAATCGGATGTGTCCTTTCCAAACTGATCTCATAATTATTGTTTTTAAATTTTATAGTTGTATTGTAATTTAAGTCATTCCATAAGCTTTCCACATTTTAATAAAAACGGGTTCCCTCAAGGTTCCTGTAGAAGCATAAGAGGCGTAGCTCACTTCACAAATAAACTGTGGAATAATCCACTCGCTTTTCTTTTCTTCATCGACAGATTCTTTGATTGGCTTTTTGACGCGCTCTAATGTATTCAATTTCTCCCAAATTTCAGCCATTTTCTTCTGATCATATCCTGTTCCCACTTTTCCAAAATATTTCCATTGATCACCTTCTTTATTTGCAAGATGCAAGGAACCAAAAAGATTAACTCGATCGCCCTTGCCTTTGGTAAAGCCAATGATGTAGCAATCTATGGTTTGTCGGAATTTTATCTTTTTCCAAGTATCACTTCTTTTGCCTGGAAAATAGTGGCCATTTTTGGTTTTTGCCATGATTCCTTCCAAGCCCATTGCTTTGGCAGCATCGTAGATGTGTTGGCCATTTTCAAAGACATGGCTTATTCTGATCCGGTCCCCAGTCCTCATAATGGCTTTTAACCAAGCTTTCCTTTTTGTCAAAGGATAACTGTGGGTTACTTTCCCATCGAGGTACAAGCAATCAAAAGCATACATGTAAGCAGGTTTAGATTTCGAGGCTGCCGCAATATTGTCTTTGCCTAGTCTATGCATTCTAGAAATGATATCCGAAAACATAGGTTTTCCTTCTGGATCGAGACAGACCAATTCTACATCAATTATGGCATGCTGTACCTTTATGTGTTTATCATTTTTAAATTCGGGAAAATGATCAATGATATCTCTTCCACTTCTGGAAAGCAATTTTACTTCCTTGTCTTTTTTGTAAAAAAGGGCGCGGATTCCATCCCATTTAATCTCATATAAATAGTTGTCTTTTTCTTTGGGAAGTTCTGAAAGGGAAGTAGCCAACATCGGCTTAATACCGCGTTTAAAATAATCTACCAAAACGGATTCACTTCGTTCAATGATCCATTCTTTGTTTTTCATTTTGTACAAACTAAAGGTTGCATTCAAATGTTTGCCTTTCAAAGTGAACTTGTATTTGCCTTTTGATTTTTTGACCCAATTGATTTCACCTGTTTCAAAAATCCACATTTCTCCGCCTCCGTATTCTTCTTTCGGAATTGTCCCTTCGAAGTCTATGTATTTTGCAGGATGATCTTCGGTTTGTATAGCAAGACGCTTGACTCCTTTTGAAATTGGCAAGCCTTTAGGGATGGCCCAGGACTTCAAAACTCCTTCAACACCTAGCCTTAAATCGTAATGAAGATTAGTCGCACGGTGCAGTTGTATGACGAACTTATTATTCACCAGATGAGGATTGCTTTCGATATCAGACCCTGCAGGTTCTCCTGTTTTATCGAAATCTCTTTTCTCCGTATATTCATTCAAACTTTCAGGTACTGCTACCTTAGTCTCCTGGTCATGTAAATTGGTAGCTTGGTCAAAAATACCATCCCAAGGATCTTTATTGTTTTTTAAGTATGCTAAAACATTGGGCAAATCATAGGCTTGAGCAGAATCCATTTTTTCGATTGCATCCCAAGGCAAAGGCATGGAAATCGGAGCGCCGGGTTTTCCACGAAGACTGTAAGGCGCGATGGTTGTATTGCCCGGATGATTTCTATAAATGTCCAAGAGCACTTTGTCTTTTCTTTTGTTTTTGTGAACAAAAAGAGTCGTATAAGAATGCGTTTTTATAAAGTCTCTCATTAAGCTTTTAACCGACTTGACCACTACTTCATAATCCCATTGTATTTTAATCGGACAGATAATGTGAATCCCTTTTCCACCGCTCAGCTTTGCAAATGGCTGGTAACCGTGTTGCTCGAGAAATTCTTTTAACTCTAAAGACAATGTTTTTACAACAGAAAAGTCAGCATCTTCCGGTGGATCCAAATCGATGGTAAATTGATCTGGTAAATTGATCTGGCTAATGGAGCTATTCATGGTGTGAATTTCCAGTGCAGCCAAGTTGGCTAGCCAAACAACATGCGCATTATGGTTGATATGGATATACTCATTTTCTTCATCCCAAGGCAGATAAGTTGTTGGAATCCAGTCGGGTGTCCATGAAGGCTTGTTTTTCGTATAGAAGCGTTTGCCGTCTACACCATCTGGAAAGCGGATAAGCGTTAAAGGTCGATTTTTAATGTATTTTAATATCAAGGGCGCAACTTCCAAGGCATACGAAATAACCTCCGCTTTGGTTAAAGCTTTAGTAGGATACAGCATCTTGTGCAAGTTGGTCAATTTTAAGCGTTGTCCGTCAACTTCTGTATATATTGGTTTAGAAGGCATAGTTTGATTTAGAAATCAATCTTTTTTATATCGATATCTAGCGGGAATAGTTGCCAAATATTGGTATTGAATGAAATCTTTAAAAGCGATAGTAGTGTCGACCTTAGTTAGCGAATTAGGTTTGTTTTAACAAAAAAAAGTAAATTAAAAGTTTATTTAAAATGTAGATTACTCAGGAGTAAAATCATAAGTACTGGGAGGAGCTGCTAATAAGTTTTTACAATTTTCTTTTACAGCTAAATGGATTGGATGACTTTGATAAGTGAGAAAATCTTCTTTGTTTTTGAAACGCATTTGCATAAAAACTTCGAATTCGGCCATTGCACGTTTATCATCTAGATCGTAAAAGGTTCCATATTCGAGGTTATGGATTTCAGGTATTTCAGATAATGTTTTTATTTGCTCGATTAAAGGTTTGATACTTTCTGTACTTTTTACGTTAAAAAAAACATGATGATGAAAAATCGTCGAACCGCCCAATATTCCATCCTTGCTGGATGTTTGCGAATTTTGATCATTGGATTTCTCCTCAACCTTTTGGCCAGTACTGCTATCAGAACAACTTAAAAGTCCTGCGATGACTAAAAGTAAAAATGCCTTGGTGATTTTCATTTTTGATTGTTTTGAAAAATGAAGAGGATTAAAACCAGATTGTCGGTAGCCCATTTTGGGAGCCAAACAAAGGGTCTGTCGATGGAATAGACAATGCTTCAATCTGTGTTTTTGCTGAAGCATACTTTTCCTTTTCACAATAAATCATATCCCAATCCATGCCGTCTGGATAACCACCAACAACTAGATAATCTGGACTGCCTGCAATCTCTCGATGGGCCACGCCTGCTGGCAGAACCAGGACATCGCCAACTTTGCATTTTAGGGTTTGCCCATTTTCGCCACCTATAAAAAGGTCTACAGATCCTCTGCCTATTCCTAGTACTTCATGAGTTGTACTGTGGTAATGATCAACGGACATAACGACATCCCGCCAATTATTTGTCCAATTGTTTTTTTGAAAAATACGCTCTAATTCTTCTGAGCAATTAGTCGAGGTAAATGCTTTTTTATACAATAGTACAGGCCAATGATTATTGGGCGTAAATCCATCGTCTAGAAAATGAAAAATTTGTGGCGGATTAAATTTCATTTTACCAAAATACAAACTTTTAGGATTTCAAATTCAGAATCAGGCATTTCGATTCGTTTTCTGTCCACATTCTTGAACAACTTCAGTATCTTCGCTAGACAAAAACAATGATAATTGAATAAGTTACCTATCACAGAAGTCCAAATAAGCAAAGCTATTGGCCGTAAAATCAAATCACCGATTTTAGCGAATTCATTGGATGGTCTAGGTTTGGATCAGAAAGAATTTATAAAACATTTCTCCCCATTATTTGAAGAATTATCTTGGGATCCATATGATCAAAGACGCTTGCAAGTTGCGTATTTGATAAAAGCCTTTCCGAAAGATAAATCAGTTCTAGAAGAAAGATTACCAGCTTACTATACTGGAAAAAAGGATGTGCGTTCGATTCGCAAATGGATCAATTTACTGAGTAATAAACAAAGGAAAAAGTACGATGCGATTCAACCTTGGAGGAGAAGATCTGTTTCTCGTTTTATACTGTCAGAAACGAAAAAAGGAATTAGGGTGAATAGGGTAGAAGTGCCTCAGTTTGTGCAGGCAGTTGAATCGATGGATGTGCGTTCCTTACCAAGAGTTTTTGATGAATCTCCTACGCATCATGTTGAAAATGACCTGTTTTATGATTTTATGAAAGCCATCTTTCGACAGGTGCAGAAAGTTCGTGGGAAAGTTGGAAAGAAGGTTAAGAAAATCAGCATCACAGCGCACTTCATGAGTGTAAAAGCCACCTCAGCAAAGCCGGGCGATAATTCTCCGGAAGGGGCGCATGAAGATGGTGCGGACTATATTGTCTCTGCCTTGGTCGTTAACCGGAAAAACTTAAAAGGTGGTCAA
>CALIAG010000427.1 GCA_938041325.1 uncultured Saprospiraceae bacterium
AAGACAAGTCATGTCAATTCTTGACCTCAGCGCAAGATCAACCGCTCTTCCGATCAACGAATTAAGTAAAGGAATTTATATTGTAAAATTCTATGATAGCAATTCCTATTTATTAGGATCAGAAAAATTAATACGGTTTTAGTTTTTCTCTTTAGAAGGAGGTTGTTTCAAAAATTAAGACAGCCTCCTTTTATTCAATAGTCGTCATGTAATTACACCTTATAAAAAGTCAAGTTTTATTTTTTTGTAAAACAACTGGTTTTATTTTATATTTGGTACTGAATTTAATCTGTAATAATTACAGAAACCCTAAAAAACACTTAGATGATACTTACCAACAAGGACGATGACCTCGTCCCAAATCCTATTGTATTTTACTTTAAACCAGGAATCCAGTTTTAGTGCATCGCACTAGACTTATTTTTATTTTTGACTTCCATAAATGAATATTCAATCATTTGTCAGTCACTGATAATGCCCTTTAAAACCCTAAAAATGACTATTTATAAACGCTTACTGAGCACTGCCTATTTTATTTTAATCCTCTTTGCATTACAAGCTCAACCACCAGATTTTGTATGGCACGAACAAAGTTTAAACAATGTCCAAAGTTGTGTTGAATACCAAGGCGATGCATGTGATATAAAACCCGGTAACCTGCCTTTTATGTCTACTATCAATCCAGAACATATGGAGGATGTTGGAATTGGATTAAGAACAGAATACAAAAACCAAGCAAACAGCTGGAGGGTATTTTATACCATAGATGGAACAACTCCTCAAGTTGACAATTTGGACTTCACTTCAGCTAGAGCAGGTACTACTACTTTGGTAAGTACACCTACTAATTTACGTTGCTGCGAATTTGATCCTGAAATACCTTTACCACAACCAAGTTACTCGGTAAATGTTGGCAATGTTGCTTTATGCATTATCCCAGGGCAGCCGTCAGGGACAACAGTCAAGTACATCGTACAATCTGCGCTCAATAATCCTGCATATGTGAACGATGCAGGTGCAAGAAGAGGAGAAGTCGGTTATTGCTCAAGTATTTCAGATTGCGCTAAAGTTTTTCAGTATGACGTGTTGGCAGCAGCTCCTGTTGAATTGTCTTCGTTTGATGCTACGCCAAAAGGCGATGAAGTTTTGTTGGAATGGTCTACTTCTTCTGAAGAAAACAATAGTCATTTTGAAGTGGAAAGAAGTTTTAATTCTAAAGATTGGGAACTGGTAGATATAGTAGATGGCGAAGGAAATAGTCAACAAGAAATTAATTACGAACTAACGGATCAAAAGCCTTTTCCTGGAGTAAATTATTACCGTTTAATCCAAGTTGATTTTGATGGAGAAAATAGCGCGAGTAAGGTTGTGTCTGTGAAATTGCTTGACAAAAAGCCAATCACACTTTTTCCGAATCCAATTCAAAGCAATACCCTTTCCATTAACGCTTCCGATCATAGACTCCGATTGGCAAATTTATCTATTTTTTCTTCTACTGGTCAACAGGTATTCGCATCCGAAGTTAATTTTGAAAATAAGATTACTCAAATCAATTTGGATGAATTGAACCGTGGAATTTACATCATTAGAATTACGGATAGCAATGGTTTGCCATTGGCTCAGGAAAGATTGGTGCGCATGTAGCAAATCTACATTTATAATAATTGTTCTTCTTAAACCTATTCAATAAAAAAAGCCCACTGAATCAACAGTTGGGCTTTTTTAAACAATTTATCAAATTGATTTAAAAACAGTATTCATTAGCATCAATCAAAGTCTTCGCAATCAAGCGGCGTGCTGACTTGACGTTGATCGGTGGATATTTTGTAAAACGTCTAAGACCTAGAACCATTGTTTTCAACAAGTCTCCACTTGCAAAACTGGTCAAGGCATCCGTTCCATTTTTCAACATTCTTGAAGTCGCATCACAAAGGAACACTTGTAAGATTGATTCATAAACTTCCAAATCAATCTCTGTCTCCATTGCAGACAACTTCTCAACACGTAACATAAGTGATTCTGCCTGATAAGCATCAATCATCATGTCTGCTACATTCATTAAAATCTCTTGCTCTTCTTTCAAGTTTAATTGGCCATCCATTTGCATTTTTGCTGCAGCTCCTGCAACCATAAGGATAGCTTTTTTGAAGTCTTTAATGGCTTTTTTCTCTTCGCCATATTTCCCTTCCGGCTTGCCAAATCCTGGCATTGAGGCCAATTCTTTTTGAACAGCCCAAGCAGGACTCACAATATCCAATTGTCCTTTCATTGCTTTTTTGAAAAGCATATCTACCGTAAGTAGTCGATTGATTTCATTCGAACCTTCATATATTCTTGAAATTCGCGCATCTCGATATCCTCTTGAAGCAGTACCTTCTTCAGAATACCCCATTCCTCCATGAATTTGTAAGGTTTCATCCACAATATAATCCAAGGCTTCAGAACCCGCTACTTTTAGCATAGCGCATTCAATGGCATATTCTTCCGCAGCTTTTAGTTTTGCATCTGCAAATTCTAGCCCCTTATCCATCAGTTCCTTCTTCTTTACTTGCATCAAATTAGACACTCGATAAGATGCTGATTCTGCTGCAAAAATTCGAATCGCTTGCTCTGCTAACTTATATTTAATCGCTCCAAAATTTGAAATTGGAACTTTGAATTGAATTCGTTCATTTGCATATTGGATCGCCGTTTCAATACTTTTCTTAGAACCACCAATGCACAATGCACATAATTTAAAACGTCCATTGTTCAAAGCATTGAATGCAATCAAATGCCCTCTACCAATTTCTCCTAGTACTTGTTCCGCAGGAACTTTAGCGTTTTCAAAAAACACTTGTCGCGTAGAGCTTCCTTTTATTCCTAATTTCTTCTCTTCAGCACCAAGAGTCATTCCTTCCGTGCCTTTATCTACTATAAATCCTGTGAATTTATCTCCATCAATTTGTGCAAATACAATAAATACATCTGCAAAACCAGCATTGGAAATCCACATTTTCTGGCCATTTAAAATATAATGCTTTCCATCCTCAGATAAATCAGCTCTTGTCTTTGCAGCCAAAGCATCTGATCCTGATCCAGGTTCTGTAAGACAATAAGCAGCTTTCAGTTCTCCAGTAATCATCCCTGGCAAATATTTCTGCTTTTGCTCTTCTGTACCAAAATATAAAACGGGCAACATTCCAATCCCTGTATGCGCAGCCAATGTTGTATTAAAAGATCCTGAGGGACCAATTGCATCGCATATTAAAGTGTTGGTATTGGTATCCAATTCCAATCCTCCGTATTTCTCCGGCATATGAGTACCTAGCAAGCCTAGTTCTCCAATTTTAGCCAGTAATTCACCTGACAAATCATAATCCCCTTTTTCTAATTTTTCCATATTTGGAAGAATCTCTTGATTCAAAAAGTCTACTACAGTAGCTTTTATCATCAATTGTTCTTCATCAAATTCTTCTGGAATGAATATATTTTGAGAAGTACCGTCTTTTATCAAGAATTCTCCACCTTGTAAATGTGCTTCTTGCTTTGAAGTAAATGCATCAGGATTCTTTGTCATGTGATATATACATTAAATTAATTAGCGAATATTCGCTGTAATATACAAAGTTTGCTAGTTTTTGTAAAGCGAAAACAGAAAATATTAGCGAAAATTCGCAAAAAAGGTATGATTATACTGGTGAGTTCCTTGTTAAATTCCAAAAACAATTCCAAAAACGGTGAAATCACCAACTCAATAGGCAATTTGAAAAGGAAAATGGAAATAAGTCGATCTACTTATGAATAAAAAATAAATGGTTTAGAAGTATGAAAGGCATCATTCTTTATTGAAGGCTAGGCTTAATTCATTCCTTTTTTGCAGGAACAATATTACTGTAAACGAACAAATCGATTTCCAATAAACGCGCTCAATGGATTAAGTAGTTTTCCATCCCACTCTCCAAAAACAAGAATCGGCTGATCTATAGAAAGTGCGATAAGTTTCCAGCCTACATTTTCTTTGTCTACCAAAGGAATCATTTTTTTATTTTCATCAACTAAATAAAAAAGATCCTTTTCAAAAACGGTATATACATTTTCAACTCCGAATGGTAAATCAAAAAGCCACGGATTTAGAGACAAACCTTCAGTAAAGTAATTTAAAAAAGCATCAAAATTTTCCAATGCTAAACATTCAGCTGGTTTAAAATTAGCATCATGTTCTTGTTCTTTGACCAGCGCTCTCAATGGAAAAGCAGAAGGATAAAAAACCAATTCTGCATTGATCATTTTACCAATCGGCCAAAACCCTGAAAATCCTGCCTTTCGATAATCATATTCTAAAATAAGAGCAAATTTTTTGGATTGAAATCCTTGCAACCAAGTGCGGCGGTATTTGCCTCTATCAATATTATCTCCTTCTAATTGTCCAATTACAGACCATTGATCTTTTACACTTTCCTCTTCCAGCAGATCACCTCTCCGTTGGATCACTCCAGCAACTGATAATATTTGTTCTTGCATTTCAAAAGGAAGATCATCGATATGATTAAAACCTTGAGCTAAGAGGTACAGGTTTCCCAACTCAGCCAACATGGCTTCAGGCCATTGCGTATTGCCGTTTTGCAATAAGGGCAAAGATTTAATTTTTTGACTGACGCCTCTCAGTTTTGTATCAACCATTCTCGATGCAAAGGTTTCCCAAAATTCACTTTCCTGAAAATCAGAACGTCCCATCCCCTGCCGAATCAAATCACTTAACCAGGATTCTAAATCACGGAAGCCTATTTCCATTTGAGCCTTTCGCTTGGCAATATTCTGTGCTTTTTGATCCGCTCGCTTTTTTTCAAGCAAGGCCAATTCTTCCGGACTTAATTCTTTAGGAGGTTGTTGAGCATAATCTTGCCATTCCATTAAGGTGGTAGGAATATCTTCTGTTCTTTTAAAATCATCTTTGCTTTGGATAGCTAAGATGATTAAAGCAAGGCTGTGCTTACAAGGTTTTTTCCGACTCGGGCAATTGCACTTGTAAGCAGGAATTTTTAAATCAAGTTGGGTTTTATAATAACTGATGCTTTTGCTTTTGCATTCTCCCCAAAACAGGCTTCCTGACCAAAGCATCCCTCTCCAAAACTTCTTAGAGGCCAATGCTTTCGCATTTTCCAAGGTAGAGGAATCCGGAGCTAATTTGTGTAGTTGTTCTTCGCTGAAGTCCAAAAATAGAATTTATCGATTTGTGCAAAAAAAAGTTTTGTTCACAGCAAAATTAGCGAAAAAGCATTGGATTAATACCTGCATATTTGAAATAGAATTA
>CALIAG010000428.1 GCA_938041325.1 uncultured Saprospiraceae bacterium
CTTTTCAATGACCACATTTGCCAAGGTTATTAAACGGTAACGGATCGCCCAAAAGTTTCCAACGGGTCCATTATCCGCTGCTACCGAAAAATTATCAATTGGTGTAAAATCGGGATCAGTACCTCCGGCAGTTGTATTGTCAGAAGGGATTTCATTGATCCTCCAAGCAGATCCATGAAATTCCAAATCCTGCATGGCAGAATAAACGGAAAGAATGGCCAACTCTGCATCAGCTTCTGTTTTATAGAACGTCTCTGTTGTCAATTGGTCCAATGGTTGTCGGTCCAAAAAATCATCACAAGCTAGAATAGTAAAAAGGAAACTTGCGAGAACGAATTGTATTAATCTCTTGTTCATATTCAACAGTTTAAAAGTTCACATTCAAACCAAAAGTGTAAGATCGGGCGATTGGATAACGGCCATTTTCTACACCATTGATTAAAGGGTTTTGATTATAAGAACCTACTTCAGGATCGTATCCAGAGAAATTGGTCCAAGTTTTCAGGTTTTGTGTACTTGCGTAAACTCTAAAGTTTTTAAAACCTGTCTCTCTATTTTTCTTGTTTTTTATGGTATAACCTAGAGTCATATTCTTTATCCTGATGAAAGATCCATCTTCAATAAAACGATCCGAAATCCGTCGATTGTTATTTGGATCTATCCCTGTTGCTCTTGGCAGCTCTGTACTCGGACTCAGTGGTGTGAATCTATTCGCTACTGCAACTACCTGATTGGATAGTCCTGCCATTCCTTCAACATCTCTGCGCACTAAATTCAATACTTCATTACCAGAAACGCCTTGCACGAATAAGTTGAAATCAAATCCTTTGTATTCGATGTTGTTTGAAATATTTAATGTAAAATCAGGAATCGGACTTCCAATGAATGTCTGATCTGCATCATTAATTACCCCGTCTTCATTCAAGTCCTTGAATTTGATATCTCCTGCTCTTGTATCATTTTGCTGAAACGGACTTTCTGCTACTTCTGCTTGATCTTGAAAAATACCGTCGGTCACATATCCATAAAATTGACTAATCGGCATTCCTTCTACTGTCCTAGTAACAGGGATTCGTTGAATCACTCCAACTAAGTTTCCAGTCTCTCCTAAATCGATAACTTCATTTCTATTTTTTGTAAAAATCACAGCAGATCTCCACGAAAATTCACCAACCGTATTTTGTGTTTTCAAAGTAATTTCAAGCCCTGTATTCACAATCTCACCAACATTGACAAAAGGAGCGTTCAAACTTCCTGCAGTAGAAGGCAAGATCACTGGCAACAACATATCCAGCGCTTCTTTTCTATAAACATCAGCTGTGATTTCTATTCTGTTTTTATACAATCCTAAATCAAAACCAAAATTGGTCGAAATAGTTGTTTCCCATTTTACATCCGGATTAGGAATATTATCTGGTCCGTATCCTGTAATCAATGCATCACCACCAACGACTGGGAAACCTCTCAAATTTTCCGTAAAGGAATACAAGCCTATTTCTTGATTACCTACCTGCCCTAGTCCTGCTCGTAATTTCAGGTTATCAATTACTTCGATGTCTTTTAGAAATTCTTCATTAGAAACTCTCCATGCAAGCGCACCAGAGGAGAATATTCCAAATCGGTTATTGGGACCAAACCTTGAAGAACCATCAGCACGTACAGTACCCGTTACTAGGAAGCGATCATCAAAGGAATAGTTGAATCGACCAAAATAAGATACCAATGAGAAGTGTCCTGCTCCCCCACCGTTTTGCTGTTGACCAGCATCTCCTAAGTTGATTTGTTGTAATTCATTATTGGGTAAATTTTCACGACCAGCAGAAAGCCATTCGTATTTCCCTTCCTGTGCTTCGAAGCCGAGTAAAGTCTTTAGATTACTTTTCTCCCCTATTTTATTATCGAAATTTAATAAGTGTTTAGTAATCCAAAACTGACTGTTGTTCAAACTTCTTCTCACTCCTGATTTTCCAAAAAAGTTTCCTCTTTCAAAAGAAGGGAAAAAAGTATTGTGATTAGAATATAAAATATCATTCCCAAATTCTGTTCTGTAGCTCAACCAAGGAAACATTTTATATTCAAGATAAATGTTGGAAAGCAAACGTGTTTTCCTGTTCACATCATTCGTTTCTAAAGCCCTTGCTACTGGATTGTCAAAAGACAAAGTTATTTCTTCTTGGGGTCCAGCGTAAGTTCCATCCGCATTTCGGACCGGTGCACTTGGCACCATAAGCAATGCGGTGTAAATTACTCCATTGCTATTGTCATTGAATGTTATGTTTTCTTTTGTACGGCTGACCAAAAGGCTATTTCCTACTTTTAATTTATCAGAAAAAGTATGATCAATGTTCATCTTTCCGGAAAAACGATTAAAGTCTGAACCCACAACAATCCCCTCTTTCAAATGATATCCAGCTGACATGGCGAAATTTGTTTTTTCCGATCCACCACTCAATGTCAATTGGTAGTTTTGCATCCATGCTTTTCTAAATACTTCTCTTTGCCAATTGGTTCCTTCTCCTAAAAGTTCTGGTCTTTCAAATTCGTCAATTTCCGCACTGGAGACACTGCCGTAGTAATCTGCATATTCTCTCAAGTTCATAACGGGAATTTCTTTCCCCAATTCTTGCAAGCCAACGTAATTTTCTACTGAAATTGTCGACCTACCTTTCTTTCCTCTTTTTGTGGTAATCAATACAACGCCATTGGCTCCTCTTGAACCATAGATTGCGGTTGCAGA
>CALIAG010000429.1 GCA_938041325.1 uncultured Saprospiraceae bacterium
GCATACAATACGGGGATAAAGGCTTTGTCAAAAAGTACCATGTCCTTTTTCAGAACTTTATAGTTGCAAGCGTTTAATGTTAAAATAGAAATAGAAATGAGTATAAATTTCAAAAAAGGTTTCATGATACTTTTGTTTAGTGGTTAAGACTTTGCTTCTTTTTTTTGGGGAAATTCCAAAATAGATTTGATGTCTATAATTAATCTATAATTCAAAGATCACCCGATTTGAACTTAAAATGGTTGATCATGATCAGAACAAAAGATGATTTTCGTCATTCTATTCGGAGTCGATTGTTAAAAGCAAAACAGAGGTAGGCCAAAAAGTATTTGGCCTGTTTCTTATCAATTTAATCAATGTAAAAAGAGGTCTTCAAAGGATTCTGAAGACCTCATTGAATGAGAAAGTTAGCAGTATTTTAAAGTATAGTTCTTTGTCTCTTTAGTTGCTCAAAATAAGTAGTGGGATATTGCTGTCAAACATGGTTTTTTGAGTAACACTTTCGTGGAAAATACTTCCTAAAAAACTCCGGTCTCTTCTTATCATAACCAATAGATCGGCTTCCTTTCTTTCTACAAATTCCGTGATTCCTTCTTTGATATTATCTGATTCCATTGCATAAAAAGTATGGGGCACCTCACTTAGGAATACATCAACACCTGCATCAATTAAGACGGCTTGTCCCGCTTTTTCTATATGAACAACATTGATCTTTGCACCATGGGTTTTTGCAAGTTGCAATACTGGTTCCAAGACATCTTCATCGGTGATCACCTCACTGTCTATTGCCATTGCAATACTCTTGATTGGGCGATAGTTTGCATCACCAGGAATTGCGAGTAAAGGGACATCCGTCTGTTTCATTACCCCTGAAGTATTGGAACCAAAAAAAACTGCTTTCAGTCCAGATGCACCTTGAGTCCCCATTATAATCAAATCCGCTTCCATACTTTTTGCATACCTGCAAATGGATGGAACAGTCTTTCCAAGCAATGCTTTGGTGACAATGGTCGTCCCTGGCTTGAGGTACGCTTGCAACTCTTTTAGTGTAATTTTCAGTCCTTTTTCAGCGTCTTCTTGCATAAAGTCTTTGATACTGATAAAAGAGCCTGTCGAACTTATGGGTTCATAAATATTAAGCAGGTGTATTTCACTCTGGTATTTATTGGCCAAGTTGACGGCATACTTTAATGCGTTCCAAGCATTCTGCGAAAAATCTGTGGGTATAATTATTTTTTTCATTGTCTGATTGTTTAAAAGGGGCGAAGAAAAATGATTACAAAAATCTTCCCCCCTACTCGAAAACTATTTGAATTTAAAAACGTCGAGATTAGAAGTCGTGATCATGAAGTACTAAAAGTGGTTTTTCAGAAAAAGCGACCATTTTTCTGGTTTCGCTAAATTCAAAATACTGGTCGAAAACTTCATATTGCTTGTTTACCATTACGATTAAGTCAATGTCATTTTCACTTGCATATTGTCTCAAGCCTTGAGTGACGTTTTCGGAACTTATTGAAGCCAAGTTAAATGAAAAAGCAGGGTCGCCTTTTTCGAATAAAGAATTAAATATTTTATCTTGAATGATTTCTGTTTCCTCTTCTGATGCATTATTATTCACATGGATAAAGTGCAAAGCAGACCGGAAGTAATTTCCAATTCTTTGTACTTCTTTCATCATTTTCATAATCGCTGATTCCAGATTACTTGCATATAAAATATTACTCAGCCCTGTGAAAGATTCCGATTTCGGGATGATCAAAACTGGGCACTCTGCTTTTTGGGCAACAGAAGCAGCAACGCTTCCAAAACCATTTTCTCCGTCTTCCGAATCTCCCTTATTTCCCATTACCAATAATTCAATCATTGGATCTTTAGAAATAGAAAGGAGCATTGGGATCGTTTTTCCTTGAAGCACTTTGCTTTCTACAGTCACTTTCGAAATCACATTCTCCATTGGGCCATGTGGGTACAGTTCTTCAAAACTTTGCAATCTGCTCTCCAATGATTTAACATCAAGCGGCGTACTAGATTCTGCAGCAACATGGATGATTTCCAAAGGCACATTTAAGGCCTCTGCCATCTTTCTGGCGTATAAATAAGCGTTTTGAGCCGTCCCCGAAAAGTCGGTGGCTATTGTTATTTTCTTTTTCATATTAAAAGATTTACGAATTATTCGGTTTAAGACAGCTGTAAAAATCAAATTAAAAGTCTTGATGAAAAATGACAAGAGGAATTTGAGCGCGCATCACCATCTCTTTGGTTATACTTTTATGGAATAAATTTTCCCAAAAACTTCTTTGCTTAGTGACTAGAACTATTGCATCAATATTATGCTCAGAAGCATAAGTATATAATCCTTCCCAAACCGTTTCGCTTTCAACAGTCGTCATTCTAAATTCTATAGCGCGCCCGTTTTTTCGGAACAGTTGTTCCAGAATATGATTATCAAATTTCACATCCCCTTTCCATTTGCTTTTGTGAACATTGACCATATGAATATTCGCATCAAAAACTCCAGCAAAGTCAATCATCCTATCAACCATTTTTTTGTTGGAAGATTCAAAGTTACTGGCATAAAGGATATTTTTGATTGGTTTGTATTCAGCCTCTGGTGGGACTAACCAAACCGGACAATTGGCATTCTGCGCTGTTTTACTGCTTACCGATCCAAGTAATTTGTCAAAGCTTCCTTTTTGACTTCTAGTTCCCATTACAATAAGATCGGTCTCTTCTTTTTCAGAAAGCTCCAGCAAAACATCTGGTGGAAAACCATTGACCAATTCTCTGCTGATAAATTCATCTTCAATTATTCCTTCAAATTGTTGAGAATTTTCGCCTTGAATAAATTCATCTAATGCATCCTCTCTCTCTTTTTCAACTTCCTCAACACTCTTGAATGATTTCCCATCTCCAGCACTTGCTTCTGGGTAGAACACATTCACCACCTTCAACTCAGCGTCCAACTCCTTCGCCAATTCCTTTGCATATTTGTAAGCATTTTTAGCAACTTCTGTAAAATCAGTCGGGACAACTATTTTTTTCATTCTCAATTTATCTGAACGAAGGCTATGAAATATTGCATCCTCGATTTCTTCAAGATCTGGGAGGTGATTATTTTGCTTTAGAATCAATTTATTATTCAATAACAATGCAGGTACAGATTCAATATTATAAGACATAATATCATCCACATCATTGACCTCTACCAATTTTGCATTGATATTTGAGCTCAACATCGCCAATAAGGCTTGCTCTTTCCAAGCCTTATATTTTTTATCCCCTTGGATTCCTAATAACTTTAGTGTATTCATTATCTAGCTGATTATTAAATTAATTATGCAGGTGTTTTAACGGTCGAAAGTCCTTTTATCAAATCAAATGTGGTGACGATACCCACTAACCTCTCCTCTTCTACTACAGGAACAGCATGGAATAAATTTTCTTTAAAAACTTCTACTACAACACTGATTTTATCGTTTGGTCCAACCTTGGCTATTCCTTTTGTCATCAAATCACTTACTTTGTGTTGCTGCATATTTACATTGTTCAAAAAATCTTGGTAGATACTTGATACACCTCGTAAAAAGTACAGTAGATCTGTCTTACTAATAATCCCTACTAATTTTCCTTGGTCAATAACTGGAATATGATGAATTCTGTTTTTATCGAATATGGTCTTGACTGTGGTAATGGGATCATTAGGCGAAACCGTTATTAAATCTGTTGTCATTATGGTAGAAACCGGGTTTAAAACATCCATGTCTTTTCAATTTTAAATTGGTTCGATAAAGTAAATCGAGCCTGTGAATAAAATAGTTTTCGACTACAATATCCGTCTCTTTTAGGCTTATTCTAATGAGGCTGATCAAGGAAAAAGATGATTTTCGTCACCTTTTTTTATTGCATTTAAAATTATTTTTCGGTAAAATAAAAGAACCGATAATATCTCAACACCTACTTTTTATCCTATATTCGCAAAGTTCAACACCATGAGAAAATGAAAGAAAATCCACAACCCGATTCGGAGGAAACACGACGTTTAAAAGCTATTTTCGAAAATTCTGTCGATGGAATAATAACCATTGATGACAAAGGCATTGTGGAATCTCTCAATCCTGCAGCTGCTCAGCTCTTTGGTTATCAACCTGCTGAAGTCACAGGGAATAACATTAAGATGCTCATGCCTGAACCTTATCATTCAGAACATGATGGCTATCTTAAAAATTACCACGGAACTGGCACCAAGAAAATTATTGGAATTGGTCGAGAGGTTATGGGTAGAAAAAAGAATGGAACTCATTTTCCATTCTTTTTGAGTGTAAGCGAAGTCTTACTTGATAAAAGAAAAATCTTTACTGGAATTATTCATGATATTTCTGAATTAAAATCAATTGAAAAATCTGTCCAAGTTGAAAAAAATCGTCTTACTGCTATTTTCGATACTGTAGTAGACGGCATTGTGATTATCGATGAAAAAGGATGTATCCAAAGAATCAATCCAGCTGTCAACAAGTTATTTGGGTATACGACAGAAGAGATGTTGGGACAAAATGTAAAAATGCTGATGCCTGAGCCACACGTTTCGGGACATGACCAATATCTGCAGAACTATCATTCTAGTCAAAATGCACAGATCATAGGAATAGGTAGAGAAGTCGAAGGCAAAAGAAAAGATGGCAGTACCTTCCCCTTTTTCTTAAGTGTAAGTGAGGTCCAATTTGAAGATTACAAACTATTTACCGGTATCATCCATGACATAACCGAACTGAAACAAAAAGAACATGAATTAGAGGAGAGTAAGAATAAACTTGCTGCTATTTTTGAAACAGCTGTAAACGGGATCATTATTATTGACAACAGAGGTGCTATCGAAATGATCAATCCTGCAGTCACTAAACTGTTTCAGTACACCGAAGAAGAATGCATTGGTAAAAACGTTCGATTCTTAATGCCTGAACCCCATCATACGGATCATGATCAATATTTAAAGAATTATCAAAGCTCTAGAACAGCAAAAATAATAGGGATTGGAAGAGAAGTACAAGGAAAGAGAAAGGACGGAACACTTTTCCCATTCAATTTAGGAGTGAGTGAGGTCAAATTAGAGGGAAAGATTTTGTACACGGGCATCATACATGATTTATCAAAACAAAAAGAAACAGAACTTGAAATTAGAAAGTTGAACGAATCTCTAGAACAAGAAGTAGGCAAACGAACGGAGGAGCTATCTGAGACGGTCAACAAGTTGATTAAAACAAATAATAAGTTAGGTGTCGAAATTGGAGAAAGAAAGCAAATCCAACAAGCCTTAATTGACTCAGAGACTGAACTGCGACAGGCCCTTGAAAAAGAAAAAGAATTGGGTGATCTTAAATCTAGATTTATTTCTATGGCTTCTCACGAATTTCGCACTCCACTCAGTACCATCTTGTCTTCTGTTTATCTTATTGAACAATACGCCGCAGAGGACCAACAGCAAAAAAGGAAAAAGCATATTGATAGAATTGTTTCTTCTGTAAATAACTTAACAGGAATTTTAAATGATTTTTTATCTTTAAGTAAACTGGAAGAAGGAAAAATTGAAAATAATCCAGAAACTTTTATCATAGGTGATTTGTGTACAGAAGTGAGTGATGACTTAGAAGGACTTCTAAAAGAAGGGCAAGAAATTTCTCATAAAATTGAATCTAGTTTAAAGGTAAATGCAGATAAAAGAATTTTAAAAAATGTACTTTTCAATCTGCTCTCCAATGCTATAAAATATTCTCCCCCAAATAGCTTGATAAAATGTAAAGTTGAAAAAAGCAACAACTTTATTGTCATTGAAGTCAAGGACGAAGGAATTGGAATTCCTAAAGCGGATCAAACTCATTTGTTTAGCCGATTCTTTAGAGCCACGAATGTAACGAACATTCAAGGTACTGGTCTTGGCCTCAACATAGTTAAACGGTATATAGACCTAATGAATGGTTCTATTTCGTTTGAAAGTGAAGAGAACAATGGAACTACATTTACCGTTCAAATACCACAATAGAATTTGATCTTAACCAAGACAAGTAGGTTTTGAATTTGTGAGCATAAAGCCAAAAGTATTTTAACCGAAGTAAAATTTTAAACAAATGAAAAAGATTTTGGTCATCGAAGACAATCTGGAAGTAAGAGAAAATCTAGAAGAAATCTTAGAGCTTTCTAACTATAATGTTGTTACCGCTGAGAATGGAAAAATTGGTGTAGAGAAAGCCGTGGCAGAAATCCCTGACCTTATCATATGTGATGTAATGATGCCGGTTTTGGATGGTTTTGGTGTACTTAAGATTTTAGAAAAAAAACCTAAAACGGCAAACATTCCTTTTATATTTCTAACTGCCAAAGCAGAAAAATCGGACTTTAGAAAAGGGATGAATCTTGGTGCAGATGACTACATCACCAAACCTTTTGACAACGTTGAATTTCTTGAAGCCATTGAAATGCGTTTGAATAAAAGTGATAAAATAAAAAAAGCTTTTGACCGGACCGAAGAGGGATTGAGCTCTTTTATAAATATAGCACGAGGACAAAAAGAATTGGAAAAATTGTCTAAAGAAAGAGAAACCAAGACTTTCAAAAAGAAAGAATTTATTTTTCAAGAAGGAAGTCTACCACGCAGGCTCTTTTTCGTCGCAAGTGGCAAAGTCAAGACTTTCAAAACCAATGATATTGGAAAGGAATACATTACTCAAATTTTTAAAACTGGAGACTTTCTTGGCTATCATGAGTTACTCACAGAAACCAAATACACCCACACTGCTGTTGCCATTGAGGAAAGTGAAGTCAGTTTTATTCCAAAAGAAGATTTCACCGTACTCCTGCACAATAACAGAGATTTCTCCACTCAGTTTATAAAGATGCTGGCGAATAATGTGGAGGAAAACGAGGAGCGTTTATTGAGCTTGGCCTACAATTCAATTCGCAAAAGAGTAGCAGAAGCATTGGTAAAATTATACCATCAATACAAAAAAGGAGACTCTGCTAGAATTACCATTCTCAGAGAAGACCTCGCAGCCTTAGTAGGCACCGCAAAAGAAACGGTAATTAGAACCCTGACAGAATTTAAAAACGACGATCTATTGAAAATAGAAAGTGGAAAGATTTTTATTGACGATATAAAAGGACTAGAAGACCTCCCCTATTGATTCGATACAAAGGTATTTTACAACTGCGGTCTTTCAGCTCAAATTTTCAAATAAAAAAATAAAGAGGCCTAGTAACAAGC
The DNA here is from genome assembly GCA_938041325.1 of uncultured Saprospiraceae bacterium. Lineage (GTDB taxonomy): Bacteria > Bacteroidota > Bacteroidia > Chitinophagales > Saprospiraceae > CALIAG01. The sequence goes on from CALIAG010000429.1 coordinate 7,253, forward strand.
TAAATTATTTGGCTTTTCACTAGGACTCTTTTTCAATTATAAAGAAAGACTCATTAATATTTACAACACTCTTCTTTTGTCATTTCCAAAATGGAATTACTTTAAATCTAAGGCTGTAACTGAACTTGCAATGGTCTTTTCCGAAAGTGCTTTGACCAATTGAAAGCCCAAATCTCGTACTGAATTTTCTGAATTAGAAAATAATACTACAGCCGTTTTATTCGTAGTATCAAAAGCCAGAAACACATTGTATCCATCTGTACTTCCGGATATCCAATAAGTGACCTCATCTTTGTTTGTTGGATCTAAAGAAATCAGTTTCCATCCATATCCTTGAAAAACCTTGTCTCCTTCCAATCGAAATCCAGTCTCCACACGCCCTTGCCTTTGTTCATAAAACAAATCACTCATAAAGTGTTTATTATCGAGTTGGTAATTCAAAAATTGCAACATATCTTTTGGAGAAGATTTCAGTCCCAATGCCGGTATTCTAGCATCCATATCCTGGAGTCCAACAGGTCTACCTTTTGAATCATGTCCTTGGATGATCTGAATTTCTTGCGCACTCGTTTCGTTAAAAAAAGTATTTTTCAAATCAAGTGGCTCAAGTAAATATTGATTCACTAAAGATTCAAAAGGTTCATCTTTTACTTCACTTAGCGCTAGACCTAATAAAGACATTCCATTGACAGAATAAGAGTAGTAGGTCCCTGGTTTGGAATAGACATTTGTATTTTTAATTTGTTTAAGAAAAGATTTTTTAGAAGTTTTCTCTAGACTTTTTCGCTTGCTTACTTTTTCGAATGGCTCCCACATGTAACGGTATTTGAATGGAAAACGCAAACCTGAATTATGCGTAGCCAATTGACAAAATGTGATGCATTCAGGAAAAGCAAGAGGATCAGGAAAACAACTCCTTACCTGTCTATTCATGGGTTGATCATTAAGCATTGGAGCCCAAATATTCATATCTGTACATTTTAATGGAAGGTAATTTGGGATGACAAAACCTTCTTCCATAGACCCTGCGATACAATCCGTTGGATCTAATAATTGTTCCTTTTCCAATTGCATCATTAATGCTGTTGTAAAAAGTTCGGTAACCGCCCCTAGTTCAAAAATTTGTGTAGCGCTAGGTAGGCTTTTGTCGATTTCACTTTGCGCTCCATAAGATTTAAAATGTTGTTCTCCTTCTGAGAAATATCCAACAACTAAACCTTTATTCTTCTTTTTCTTGACGTATTGATTCGCCTCCTGGTCAAAGGTTTTTAGCAATGATTGACTATTTATTGGATTCAAAAGGGCAAAACTCAATAGTGCTAACAATAGAATATTTTTCATGTTTTTTTTTTCACAAGGTAGACAACAAACGATGCTAACATGATGAGGAGGTTCAATACAAACAATGATATTCCTCATCCTTTCTATGCGATAAAAAGTTGACATTGGTAATGATAAAGCAGCAAACTGCCAAATATAAATTGACCTGAGCAGATTGCTTTTTCTTTTGTTTTAACTTTAAAAATTAAAGACATGTACGAACAAAAAATATTTGTGGAGAATATCAAATGTGGAGGTTGCGAAAATTCTATAAAGAAGAAATTGCAACAGCTTATTCCTTCTAGCTCAATTGACATTAACAATGAAACCGGAGAAATCTGTATTCTTAGCAAAAACGAAGTTGATGTTGAGATTATAATAAAGACTTTACATCAAATGGGCTATCCAGTAAGCGGACGGGGAACTAATCTTACCACAGCAAAATCTTATGTAAGTTGTATGATCGGTAGGTTGAGTAATTCTTCGGACAATTGATTGGAGCAAAGCTTAGGCTTTGCCAATAATTGCCCGAAGCGTTTCCCAATTGCCAGCGCTATAAGCATCTATTTCATGGCTTCTCAATAGCTGGCATATTTTTGCACTTCTGCATCCGTTTGCAGAACAGACAATGAATGGAAGTGTCTCTTTTTTAAACTCCTCTATAAACAGAGGGATCGTTTCGAAGGGAATATTCCTTGCATTTTTCAAATGACCATGTATGAATTCCATTGGCGTCCTGACATCTATCAGGATTACATTCTCTGCCAAGATGTTCTCTAAAATGCTTGCAGGTAAATTCCCTTCTTTTTCAGAATAGATCGTTTGCATAATTTCTAATATTTTATACTGCTTGTTGTTGCTTAGATCTATTTATGGAATAAATCTTAGCTTCTGATCTAGTTTCATTTACCAAAGAAACGGATACTCCAAGAATAGCAGAAATAAAAATTGGCAATCCCAATAAGCCTACTGCCCAAGAGCCCATAAAGCCTGCTCCTATAATAATGGCCATCATTAAATAATACCTCAACAAAACTGAACTAAAAGAAAGGCTGACTAATTTTACTTGTAACATAATTTTAAATTTTAATGGTTTTAAAATACAGTTACAAGATCCGCCGAATATGAAATTGAAATGGTGATCTAAGTCATTAGAATCAATGATTTTGCTTAACAATGCATAAGGCATACAAATTTGATTGAGTAGTATCTATAGAAAGACATATAACTAGAGTACATGAATAGCAATGATATCAAAACTTTGAGAGCTAAATATTTTGATACTAAATTTCATATTGATACCATAAGAATGGCAAAGCATTAGAAAAAAATAAACGGAGAATATTCCAAAAGGTCAAAATGTTTGACCAATCACCTATCCACACATAAAAAGCATAATCGTGCAACAAAACAAGCAAATCGTTTTACCTATTGTTTTACCTTTTAGTTTTTTGCGTATATTTTCATACATAGAGAAACTACCTATGGCAACTGCGACATTAATTCTCAACAAACACAAGACGAAGAAAACGGCTTAGTACCACTTTATCTCAGAATCACTCCCAATCGTAAAAACAAGTACATTTCTCTTGGGATAAAAGTAGATCCAGATAAAAAATGGGATCATAAGAAACGGAAGATGAAGTGAACTTTCCGTCGCATCAATCTATATCGTTACCAGCTATCTTATATCTTTCAATTCTATAAAATCCATATCTGCGAAGTCTTGATTTTCACCAGCCATTGCCCAGATAAAGGAATAACTTGCCGTACCTGAACCAGAGTGAATTGACCATGGAGGTGAAATAATGGCTTGATTATTTTGAACCCAAAGGTGACGCGTTTCTTGTGGCTGCCCCATAAAGTGCATGACGCCTTGTTTTTTGGGTACATCAAAATAAAGGTAAACTTCGCTTCTTCGGTCGTGGGTATGTGCAGGCATGGTATTCCAAACACTTCCATCTTTGAGCACCGTTAAACCCATGACTACTTGACAACTTTTAATGCCATCACCATGAATATATTTGTAAATGGTTCGATGATTAGAAGTCTCACTTGAACCCAAAGTAAAAGGAAGTGCTTTTTCTTTTGTATACAAAGTATTTGGATATGCTACATGAGCAGGTGCTGAAAACAAAAAGTACTGTGCTTGTTTCGTTTTTGAACTTGATTTAAAACTGACTTTTTTGGTTCCTTTTCCTAAATACAAACAACTTAACTTTGCCATAGCATAAGTTTTTCCATCTGCTGTAATGCTTCCTTTTCCTCCTACATTAATGATTCCAATTTCTCTTCTTTCTAAAAAGAATTTACTTTTCAATTCATCATAATTGGATAAATTAATTGCTCTGGCACCAGGTATAATTCCTCCCATCACCATTCTATCATAATGACTATAGACAAAGTTTGCTTTACCTTTGACAAATAGTTTTTCAACTAAAAAATTATTGCGCAATTCTGAAGTGTTCATTCTCTCCACTTCTCTTGGACTTGATTCGTATCGTTGTTCCATATTGATTTTTTTTCTTCCCTTTTGGGATTTTGATGTAAAATGTTTTCAGTTAATTTTTTATATTTTTTTTTCCAAAGGATTCAAAAAACAAAATTGCGTTTTTGAATCTGGTTGATGTCTTTCAATTTTTTATCTGCCCATCCAGCCACCATCGACCATCAATATTTCACCGCTGACGTAGTTGGCTGCATCAGAAGCCAAGAAGACAGCAGGACCTTTAAAATCATCGGGCGTCCCCCAACGGTCAATTGGAATTCTTGCCAAGATCGCTTGATTGCGTTCAGGGTTTTCTTGCAAAGCTTTGGTGTTGTCAGTAGCGATATAACCTGGCGCAATGGCATTGACACAAACTCCTTTTCCAGCCCATTCATTAGACAATGCTTTGACCAAACTGCCGATTGCTCCTTTACTCGCAGCATATCCCGGAACAGTAATTCCTCCTTGAAAAGTCAAAAGTGAAGCGGTGAAAATGATTTTACCTTTTCCTCTTTCCAGCATTTTTTTCCCTAGTTCTCTTGCTAAAACAAATTGAGCATTCAGGTTTACCTCAATGACTTTGTCCCAAAATTCATCTGAGTGTTCTGCAGCAGGAGCGCGTAAAATCGTCCCTGCATTATTCACCAGAATATCAATCGGAGGAGTGCCATCATTTTCAATTTTTTCCAAAAAATCATAAATGGATTTTCGATTAGAAAAATCAGCTTGGTAGGCTTTGAACTTTCTCCCAAGTGCGGTAACTTTCTTTTCTGTATCACTTCCGGAAAGTTTTATAGTAGCTGAAATTCCAATAATATTTGCTCCTGCTTCCGCCAAACCCAAAGCAATTCCTTTTCCTATTCCTCGATTGCAACCGGTGACAATTGCTGTTTTCCCTGTTAAATCAAAAGCTTTTAAAACACTCATATTTAAAACATTTTTTTTTTACAAATCCAATAAATTAGGCAGCCACATCGAAATGCCCTCAAAAAAAGTAATCAATATAAGCACCAGGATCATCGCAGCTAAAAATGGCAGTAAAGGTTTGATTACTTTAGTAACTGAAATTTTTGCAACTCCAGCTCCAACGAAAAGAATGGTCCCAACGGGTGGCGTACACAATCCAATACAAAGATTTAATACCATGATAATTCCGAAATGAACCGGATCCATTCCCAATGCTGTTACCACCGGTAAAAAGATGGGTGTGAAAATTAAAACTGCAGGAGTCATGTCCATAAATGTTCCCACCACCAATAAAGTGAAATTGATAATTAGAAAAATCGCAATCGGATTACTAACGGTATCCAAAAGAAAACCGGTCATCAATTGTGGAATGCTTTCAAACGAAAACAACCAAGACATCGCCATTGATGTCGAAATTAAAAACATGACAATCGCTGTTGTCTTTGCACTATTCAATAAAATATTTGGCAGCTCTTTGGCTGTGATGGTTTTATAACTAAATCCCAAAATCAAAGCATACAACACTGCTACTGCTGCTGCTTCAGTCGCCGTAAAAACACCTTTGATAATTCCTCCGACTATAATGACCAGCATGAGTAAACTAAAAAATGCCTTTCGAAAATCAGACCACAACTGGCTCACTTTTACTTGTTCCCCTCGTTTAAAATTCTGCTTTCGCGATAATACCGCAGCTACTATCATCAATGCAAATCCAACCAATAATCCAGGTAAATATCCTGCGATAAACAATGCAGCAACAGACGCTGCGCCTCCACTTGCCAAAGCGTAAACGATCAAAACATTACTTGGTGGAATTAATAAACCCGTTGTTGAAGAAGTGATATTTATTGCTGCGCTAAATGGTCGCGGAAAGCCTTCGTCTTCCATGCGATCGGTCATTACACTTCCAATTGCCGAAGCTGCTGCAACTGCTGAACCTGAGATCGCTCCGAATAACATTGCTGCCAGAATATTTACATAAGCCAATCCTCCTGGTAAACTTCCGACCATCGATTTGGCAAAATTTATCAAACGATTGGCTATGCCTCCTCGGTTCATCAACTCCCCTGCTAGCACAAAAAATGGAATGGCTAATAAAGCAAAGCTATCAATTCCTGTAGTCATTCTTTGAGCCACAGTTGTGATCCCCGGTACTGCAGCAATATTTAATAAAATGGTTAAGGTGGTAGAGAAACCAATACTATAGGCAACGGGAAGTCCATATGCCAGTAAGGCAAAAAAACTAATGAACAAAAGCAGAATACTTATTAATTCTATAGACATTGGGTTCGTTTTTCTTTTCTCTAATTACGTATGTTTATTATTGGAATAAAACCTCATATTATAAATGGAATAAAACATGATCAGCAAGCCACTCATTGGTACAATTGCATAGACATAGCCTAAAGAAACATGCATGGCTGGGGATACCTGACCCAAATGGAGTGTTGTAAAAACCAAATTTCCACCACCAATGACCATAACAACTAAAGCAAATACAAACATTAATATTTCAATCACTTGCATTCGCTTGGCTAGTTTTTCAGGACTTAATTTCTGTAAGAGAAAATCCATTGAAAGATGTTCTCTTTTTCCATTTAGATAAGCCGCGCCCAAAATAGATAACCATATCAAAGCAAATCTTGCAAACTCTTCTGTAAAAGAAAAAGACTGACCCAATACGTAACGCCCAAAGACTTGCCACAGGACATCTAAGACCAGCAGTGCAAAAATGAGCACCAGGACCATTTCAATCAATCGATTAATTTTTTGATACAACTGTTCCATTTAATGATTTGTTAATTGCTGTAATACAGAAGTTGTTTAAAAAAGCCTTTAATGGTTTCTTGACAATTCATTGCCAACCAATAGTTCAGCTAATTTTTGTCCCGACTTTTTAAACAACTTCACACTCTATTTTTTTCCAAACTATTGAGCTTTTATTTCATCGATGATTTTTTTCATCTTAGGGTCTTTGATGAAGTTTGATAAAACAGCTTTTGATGATTCTGCAAAAAGAGATTTTTCTGGTTTAAAAATTTCAACATCAGCTGCTTTTAATTTAACCATACATTCTTCAACATTTTTTCTCCAAAACTCTTGTTGCGCTTTAGAAGAAAATTTCGCTGCTTCTTTTATCAAGTCTTGTTCTTTCGCTGTAAGCGTTTCCCAATATTTTGTTCCCATGACCAAAACATCTGGAACCGAACTGTGCTCATCCAGTGTATAATATTTACAAATTTCGTAGTGCCTTGATGTGACGAAGGACGGCGGATTATTTTCAGCCCCATCCACCACTCCTTGTTGGAGCGCAGTGTACAATTCACCATAAGCCATGGGAGTTGCAGAACCACCCATCTCATTCACCATGTCTACAGACATTTGATGATTCATCACCCGGATCTTTAGTCCATCCAAATCAGCGGGTATTTTGATGGGTTTATTTTTAGTATAAAAACTTCGGCTGCCTGCATCATAAAAACAGAGTCCCCGCAATAAATATTCACTTCCGGAAAGCAATATATTTTCACCTGTTTTTCCTTCCAATACTTTAAATAAATGTTCTCTGTCCCGGAATAAATAAGGGACGCCTGTTACCTTATATTCAGGTGCAAAATTTGCCATAGTAGCAGCGCTCACTTTTGTCATTGCAATGCTGCCTATTTGCAACAGTTCCAACACTTCTCGCTCTGTCCCCAATTGTCCATCCGGAAAAATCTTGACCGTCAACTTACCTTCCGAATCTTCTTTCACTTTCTTGGCAAAGACTTCCATACCTTGGTGGACAGGATGAGAAGTAGGAAGGGTGTGTGCCAAGTAAACTACTTTTTGATCACTTAACTCCCCACAGGAATTAAATAAAACCGAAATGAAAAAAACAAAAATGTAAAGGTGTCGATTCATGTTTTCTTAGAAATTAAAATATTGTTTTGCATTCTTATAACAAATATTTTCTACGGTCTTTCCCAACCAATTTATATCATTTGGCAGTTCTCCATTTTCCACATCTTTACCAATTAGATTGCAAAGAATCCTTCTAAAATATTCGTGTCTTGGAAAAGATAAAAAGCTGCGACTGTCTGTTAACATGCCGATGAATTGACTTAACAATCCCATATTAGAAAGGGTATTGATTTGTTTTTCCATACCATCTTTTTGGTCTAAAAACCACCAAGCGGAACCCCATTGAATTTTCCCAGCAGAGCTTCCATCATTAAAATTCCCCATCATCGTTGCGAATAATTCATTGTCTCTTGGATTTAAATTATAAAGGATAGTCTTTGCTAATTTTCCTTCAGCATCCAAGCGATTGAGGAAAGCAGAAAGTCCTTTTGCTTGTGAAAAATCACCAATGCTATCTGCTCCAACATCTGCTCCTACTAATTTGAGCAACCGACTATTGTTGTTTCGAATGGCTCCTAAATGAAACTGCATGGTCCATTTTTTTTCATGATAAATCTTAGCCAGCTCGTGAAGCAATGCCGTTTGAAATATCGCTGCTTCTTTTCGTTTAATCTTTTTCTGACTTTTCCTTTTTTGTAAAATCCAATCTAAGTTTTTACGGTTGAATTTGACATCGAAAAGCTGAGATAATCCATGATCCGCTAACTGGCAACCCAAAGAATGAAAAAACTCAATTCGTTTTTCTAAGGCGGAGACTAAGTCATCAAAAGTGGATATATCCTGTCCCAGAATGCCTTCTAATTTTTCCAAGTACTCTAAAAAATCAGCTTGATCAATTACCACAAATTTATCGGGACGAAAAGTGGGCAACATTTTTAAATCATCTACAGTTCCTTTTTCTTTCTTATGAAATTCCAAACTATCTGTAGGATGATCTGTCGTACAAACCACTTCTACTTTCATTTTTTGCAACAAACCTTTAACAGAAAATTCAGGGGTTTTCAATGCTTCATTGCATTGATTGTAAATCTCATTTGCAGTGCTTCCATCCAATAATTTTTTGATCCCAAAATATCTTTGCAATTCCAAATGCGTCCAATGGTATAAAGGGTTTCGCATGGTGTAAGGAACCGTTTCTGCCCATTTTAAAAATTGCTCCTTATCATTTGCATCGCCTGTAATGTATTTTTCAGGAACACCGTTGGAGCGCATGGCACGCCATTTATAATGATCTCCCTTGAGCCATACTTCTGTGATACTGGCAAAGGATTTATCTTGCGCAATCTCATCTGGTGGCAGGTGATTGTGGTAATCTATGATAGGCAAATCTTTAGCAAAATCGTGATACAATTTTTCTGCAGTTGAATTTTGTAAAAGAAAATTATCGTTTAAAAATGGTTTTATCATTCTACTATTTTTCCCTTATTAAATGGATAAATGATATGATCAAAAACTATTATAGGAATCGGGATACTAAAATTAAAGTTAGGCATTTGCATTTGATTTTATAATTCCCAATTCTAAACCTCTTAATTCAGCCAATCCCCTCAACCTTCCAATTGCAGAGTACCCTGGATTCGTTTTTTTACCTAAATCATCCAGCATCTTATGACCATGATCAGGACGCATGGGAATAGAACAATCTTGCTTTCCTCCCGCAATTAATAAATTCTTCATCACTTCAAACATATCCACATCACCATTCAAATGATCTGCTTCGAAAAAATTTCCTTCAGCATCTCTCTTCGTTGCTCGAAGATGAATAAAATGGATTCTTTCACTAAATTTTGCTACCATCTTTGGCAAATCATTATCCGGACGAACGCCAAACGAACCGGTACAAAAACACAATCCATTGCTGCTTGATTCTACTTGTCGAAGGATTTCTTCAACATCTGCTTCTGTACTCACAATTCTAGGAAGACCAAGCAATGGGAACGGAGGATCATCCGGATGAATGGCCAATTTAACATTGGACGCTTCAGCTATTGGAGTGATTTGTTTTAAAAAATAAATCAAATTATTCCGAAGTGAATCAGCAGTGATACCTTGATAAGAATCCAGGATCGCTTGAAACTTTTCTAAACTCAAGACACCTTCCGTTGTACCTCCCGGCAATCCCGCTATGATATTTTTAGTCAATTTTTCTTTCTCGGCCTCGCTCATTGATGCGAAACGATTTTTGGCTTTTTCGATCTCGGCATCTTCATAATCATTGGAAGCATTTGGTCTTTTCAAGATAAATAAATCGAATGCTGCAAATGCTGCTTTTTCAAAAAAAAGAGCAGTCGAACCATCTGGCATCTGATGCGCTAATTCAGTTCTTGACCAATCCAAAACAGGCATAAAATTATAGGTTACAATCCGAACGCCACACTGCCCTAAATTAGAAATACTCTGCTTATAATTTTCGATATATTGCAAGTAATTTCCAGTGGAGCGCTTGATATCCTCATGTACTGGAATACTTTCTACTACAGACCAAACCAAACCTGCTGATTCAATTTCCTTTTTTCGTTTCTGAATTTCTTCTACAGACCAAATTTTACCATTGGGTATGTGGTGCAAGGCTGTAACAATACCTGTTGCACCTGCTTGACGAACATCATTAAGACTTACGCCATCCGATGGACCATACCACCGCCAAGTTTGTTCGAGGTTTCTCATTTATTTTTTAATTGCATAATACGAAAAATGCCTAAACTCCACTAAAGGCACTGTATCCTCCGTCCACAGGAACAACAATCCCTGTAATAAAAGAAGATTGGTCACTGCAAAGCCATAGTAAGGTACTTATTAAATCATCAGGTTCACCAAATCTTTTCATAGGAGTTTGGCTAATGATCGTTTTTCCTCTGCTTGTCAAACTTTCATCTTCATTGAGCAAAAGGGATCGGTTTTGTTCTGCTACAAAAAAGCCCGGAGCAATGGCATTTACTCGAATACCACTACCATATTTATTGGCCAATTCCACAGACATCCATTGCGTGAAATTATTGATCGCGGCTTTTGAAGCTGAATATCCAACCACTCGTGTCAGTGGCAAAAATGCAGACATAGAAGATATATTGATGATACAACCCTTTCCTTGTTTAACCATCGGTTTCGAAAAAGCAATGGTTGGTATTACCGTTCCCAGAAGATTTAGATCATTGACCTTTCGAAAATGCTCTACTGAAATATCAAAGATAGATTGTTCTGGCATTACCGTTGCACCGGACATATTCCCACCTGCGGCATTTACTAAAATATCGACTTTACCTGCTTGATTTAAAACTTCATTTAGGGAACGCTCCACCGATGCTTCATCTAATACATCACATTTAACTGCATAAATAGGGTAACCCATTTCTTTGAATTCATCAATCACTTTTTTTGAACTTTCTTCATTCCTATTTAAAATAAAAACTTTCGCTCCTTCTCTGGCAAGGCCCTTAGCAAAAGCTTTTCCTAAAGTTCCACTTCCTCCTGTAATGACTGCAACCTTTCCTTGCATAGTTTTTTATCTTTTCGTTTTTATTCTGGTATTAAAAATCTTTTTGTAACAGTTCCCCTATTTTTAAGTTTTATTTTCATAAAATAAACACCAGCTGAAAAACCTTCGACATTAATTTGTTTTTCTTTTGAAATAAAAATATCCTGTTTAATAGATTGTCCAAATGCATTGTAAATCGTTGCTATACCTTCGTCATTTCCTCTCAATATAACCTGCAAACGATCTGGTGTAGGATTCGGAAAAAGTTTGATTTCATTTTCCAGAATTTCATTTTCTAAACTTGTAGAAAGGATATAGTTGATGGTATATGTTAGATTGGTAAATCCATCTTGAGCGGTAACATCTATCGTTGCTTGCGTATTGGGCACTGTACTTGGATTATTATCTACTGCAGTGGCTAAGTCTGAGGTCGTGGTCCAAGTAAGACTAGGAATCTCATCTCCTGTCACTTCAAAAGTATAATCCAATATGTTTGGAAAAAAATCAGCTACGTCTTGTCCATCTATCTTCAAACTTGAAAGTGTAGCAATACTGCTCAAAAATAAATCATCTGGAAGTGCGGCCCCCTGACTTGGTGCGTTTGCCTCATTTGGTAAAATGGCGATCCAATCAACAGAAGCACCACAATCTGGAGAGCCAGATTTCCCCCATTCAAACAATCTTGAAGCATCATCATCTACACTATTTCCAATGGCAATCGGTACAGGGTTTTCATCTAGATAAACCTTCATTACATTTCCAATCATAGTAACCCGCATCAAGTGAAAATCGTCTTTAAATTCGAATGGAATATCTTCTTCTATAACAGGATCAGATCTTTCCAATTTAACTGTACTTTGATTTACTCTTAATTTTTCTCTCCATCCAAAACTTTTCATTTCAAAATAACAAATACAGTTTACATCTTCATTCAATGCTTTAATCCTTGCTACTACGGTTATAGCAGTATCCGTGGATGCCATTTCATGTCTCCATCTGAATTTTTCTGCTCCTTCGTGTTGATAATGGTAAAAATTATTTGTAGAACCATTGGGGTCTAATGAGGTTTCATCTAAAGTAGGTATCTCGGGAATATTAAGGATTGTAAAAAAGTCTGTTTCCAAATCTAGCCTTTGATTTCCACGATATACCAACCAAGGTGCATCTTGATTTCCACTTGTTGTTGAAAATGTCCAAACTGGGCTTGGCGTTTCACCATTGATGTTTTTATGGATAATTTGCCAATAATATATTGTCGAAGGATCAAGAACAATTGAATAAGAATTGCCTTCTACATAATCAAGAAGTAGAGGTTCTGCTGATGTACCAAAATAGAGAAAAGTAGAATCACTATTCTCTCCTTCCGTCCAGGTTAATGTCAAATTACTCAAAGTAAGTTCAGCTCCATCCGCTGGAAAAGGGTTACTGGCAATTGTTGGTAAGGCATTGGCATTATCCGTAGTGACGACTAAAGGTGTGCTTAATTCCGATTGGTTACCAGCAGCATCCTCTGCTCTCAATGTAAAGGCATATTCTGTTGATCCCAATAGATTTTCAACTAACAAACTTGTGCTCAGACCTTCCCATATTTGAGTACCATCTTGATATACTTGATAGGCGGTGACCCCAAAAACATCATATGATGGATCCCATGTTAAGTTCAAACTATTGATCATGACGTCTGAAGCCATCAAATTGATTGGAATAGTTGGAGCGACAATATCGACAAATTCCGAATCATCGGCAGGACAAAGGTCTGCAGCAGTTTCTGAGATACAAAAATCAGCAAAACGAAAAACTTCATCTGCCAAACTGTTGTCTTTTGATCTATACATTCCCCATTTTGGCCGATTATAAGTTGCTCCTGTTCTCCACAAATCAACGCTCATATTAACATAATCCAGCAAAATATTTTCTGACAACAGATCTTTTAAAGTTATTTCTATTGAGCCTGTTTCTTGGTGGCTGAGTGCTAAGTAAGCTTCTATCCATCGACCTCTAAGTAAGTTAAGATCCACAAAAGCTAAATCTCCTAAGTCCTCACCTGAATCACCACCATTGTGAGACAGCTCTAATTCATCAGTGCGAAGCGTCAATGTAAGCACAGGAAAAGCATCATCGTCTCCGTCTTTTGCTTTCAACTGAAAAATATGATGAAAGGAAGAACCCGAAGTATAGTTTTCAGCAATTTGAAATTTCCAACGATAATAAGAATTTTCGCCTAATACCTGTTGAGACTCTGGCAAGGTACCCGGACCTCCTTTGATCTCCATTCGTACCCGATCCTGAACCTGACAACGATCGTTATCTGCATCAATGTGACTATGGAATTCAAATACATTTTTTTGTAAAATATCGTCAAAGACTTGTGTAATATGCGGACCAAAAGTGGTGTGTTCACAATCGGGTGTTTCTATATCCAATCCTTGACTTATGAATACTGGGTAAGCACTTCCAGAGCTGGCATTTGCTGAGCAATTTATTTGGCTATACCCAACCAAATGACCTAATGTTATTATAATCGTAGGTAGTAATTTATTCAAAAGAAAAAGGTTTGTTGATCCAAAGGGTTGGTTCGTTAATTGGAAAATTTCTTTTTATTTCTTCAGATTTTCTTTTTGGATTTAAAGATTTCCAAATATCAAAATAATCTTTATTGTCATATGCCAAGGCTGCAAAAAGCAATCCCGGGCTTTGAATAGGTAGCTCCTCATAATACTGTAAGTCTGGTGGTTTTATCCAACTAGATTTGTCTTTTATATAGGGAACCATAAATTTCCAAGCCGCTTCCAAAGTCCCCTTTTCACTTTTATATTTCCAAAGATTTTCATTTTCAGAAGAAGCAATCTGACATAATACCGAATAACCTTCCAAATTAAAAAGTGTATAATTATAGGGTTTTGTTCTACTCAATTCATCTGGAAAACTACCATCTTCTGCCATTTGCTCTGGCAATAATTTTTTGAATTGCTTTCGTGCCACCTCCATTAAATCGGCCCTCTCTGCTAAGTGAGCAAAAGCTGCAACTTGTGCTGCCCACCAAGTACTGTGATTGTTGCCATGGTTTTTTTCGTCTAATCCATAAGGATGTGTATTTAACCAATCTGCATAATCATTGAACCATTTTTTCAATCCTACCAGTTGTTCCCCTTTTACAAAATCAAATAAAGCCAATACCTCGATAGCTTTTGCTACCTCTATCAAATGGATGGTATCGATAATACCAATTCCTCGTCCCGTCACTTTGCCCTTGATGGCTTGCGCATAAAGTAAACTAGGGTTCATCAATGTTTTTTCATCTAAAAAAAACGCATCTAAATGTTTCAAAGCGTGAACTGCATATCGTTCGTCTTTCGTTATTTTATATGCAGCTACCAATGTTGAAATCCATTGATTTAAATCACGCATTGCTTTACGGTGTGCAACAAAATTGTTAGGATTAGAATGACCGTCTTTTCTAATATAGGGCCCGTCAGGATCATTGGGATTTTGCCACCAATAGTCTCCTTCTGAATAAAAATCATGAATTCCACCAGCGCTCCTCTCTGATTTAAAAAAAGTAATTGGTACAGGTTCTTGCTTGAGGTATTCTTCTTCTGCTACTATAATTTTGTTTTCATTAGCTTCAAGTTTTACAATGCTTGAAGACTCTTGAAGTGTACAACTTTGGAAGAGAAAAAACAATATCAGTAATATGTATTGGTGTGTCATTTTCATATTTTCTCAAAAAATGTATTAGACTTTTACAAGCAACTTTTTCTCTTTTAAATAACAATGGAGAGATTCTTTCAATTTTTAGAAACTCGATCTATTAGATTGTTCGTTTCAATTCATAATCGCAATAGAACTAAAAAGAATTATGAATCATCAAAAACAAAGTAAGGACTAGTTGCAAGATTTTTCTACTAGTTGTCTAAACTCGTTCGCATTTTTCACTTTATTATTGTCTCTTTCCCATGCGGACAAAAAGCGGTACCGGACTTCATCTCTTGCCTTATTAAAAACATAGGCATGACTTAAATCATCAGCAACATGCTCTGGTTGAAATGTTTTATTTGCTAAAATTGCCATTCCCATATTCTCTTCATGAAAAGATTGTTTTCCCCAATTCATCGCATAGACATAATCTGCAGTTGTTCCTTGAATTATTTCAGGCAAATGTTTTACAATCCCTGTCGCAAAACTCATCCCATCCGGCAGTGTACCATTGATTACTTTCAGATGAATTTCAGACCAAGGACTATTCGCTTGAATGCTCCAATCCTGAATCAAATCAAATTCTTTTCCGTCGATTTTCAATTTTTTAAAAGTTGTTCTAATTTTAGATGTCTTTGAATCACTTTCAATTATTTCAAGCGTTTTTTCTTCGCATTGCGAAAGTGTAAATAAGGTATCTTGGTACCAAATTGCCGGGCTTCCCAGCCCCAGGGAGTTGCCTACTTTTAAAATATCTGTGCCCCAATCCATAATATCATGGTATTTCCAACCTACAGTATCCATGACCAAATCAGCAACCGTTTTGCCATAGATATCAAAGCGATGACGGCTATCAGCATAAAAACGATAAGCGACCAAATCGTTTTCCAAAACAGGGCCTTCAAACATGATCCACTTACTCTGCGTTGCCAAGTTTTGGGGAACAGTAATTTTTGATTGAGCGACGTAGTCACCAGTGATTTTATTTTTGTTCGCTGGATCAAAATCAAAAGGCTGAGTCAGGATAAGTGCTTGGGTTTGTGCTGCCGCTTCCGAAACCATTGTTCCTTTTTTCTTGCTAGAATCCTCCTCTGCTTTGGGGAGGTTTTCGCAAGAAAAACAAAACAAAATCGGCAGCAATACAATTACTATATTAAAATAATTTTTCATTTCGTTTTGTTTAAGTTAGGAAAAAGCACAAATCATTTCGTCTTTTTTAAAGCATTAGAAGGAGCCGATAGCTTTTCTTTTTCAAAATCAATTATTAAATAACTGCCTTTAAAATCTTGATTGCGTGCTTCAACAATTGCTTTGCCTTTTTTGCTTGGCTTTAATTCAATCGCAGCATAGCCATTCGCCATTTGAATGACCTGACTCCTGGTAGGTGTGCCGTAGTTTTTCATCAATTCTCCTCCTCCATCTTTTGAAAAATACAAGTGCTTTTCATAGTCCAAAACACGGACACTGTTTTTATCTACCATAATGGCTTCTATTAGATAATTTCCATTGGGAAGCATTTGGTAGGAAAGCTTTATTTTATCCGATTTTTCCGCTTGAATATGATCATAATTTACCGTCATATTATCTGTGGTAATTACTTTTCCATTTTTAAATCCTTTAGCAATAAGTTGATTTTTTCCTTTTGTAAATAATACATCCCAGTTTAATCCACAAGCAGGGAATTTACCCAATTCTCTATTTTTTCTACCCAAAGATTTATCATTCAAAAAAAGTTCAACCGATTCGCAATTGCTAAAAACAGATAGGTTTCTTGGTTTGTCTTTTGGTCCACGGCGTTCTGTCCAAGTATGTGATTCAATATAGGTGAATGGCTCTTTTGACCAATAACTTTTGAAAACGTAAAAAGCATCTTTCGGTTTTCCTGATCGGTCTACCAATCCCTTTTGATTCAAATACGGAATCGCATTTTCGGGTCGCAGCGGTGTACCAAAATCTTTGAAAGCCCATTGCGCATTTCCTGTAAAATTTTTCTCTGTTTCTGTCACACTTAAGTACCAATCAAATAAATCTACGATATAATTTTCCGTCCAATCTCCACTTTTAGCAATATTTTTAATATTAACTTGATTGGCGACTTCCGCCCAATCGTCTTCATTCATCGAACCATCACCTGTGATTGGATTTTCAGTATGCCTTCCGACATGGCTGGACCCACCATATTCCATGTGCAAAAATCGAGGATATTTTTTTTTATTTTCAGAAAGTGTTTTCTGATAATTGGTATAAACTCCAGCGTACCAACCAGACCAAATAGAAGGGGAAAAAACGTCTACCAAATCAGCACCAGCATAGTATTTTCGTATCGCTGTCATTCTAGAATTGTCCAATTCATGAGCAATGTCATTTAACTTTTTCACATATTCATTCAATCGAATTTTGTCATCTCCACCTTCAAAATCTGGTAACCAATAAATTTCGTTTCCTAACGACCAGAATAAAATAGAAGGGTGATTGTAATTTTGCTGGATTTGTTCTATCAGCAGTCTTTCTGTGTTTTCTTGCCACTTTGATTCTCCCATTCCTCCCCTACACCAAGGTAATTCATCCCAGACAATAATGCCTAATTTATTGCAAGTTTTATACACTTCCGGATCTTGTGGATAATGTCCCAATCGAAGAAAGTTGACACCCATTTCTTTTATTTGTTCAATGTCTTTTTTGTGAAGTTCATTGGGCATAGCTGCGCCATAACCAGCATGTTCTTCATGACGGTGTGTTCCGCGTAGCAAAAGCCTTTCGCCATTGAGATAAAATGCTCCATAATCTTCAAATCGAAACCATCGATAACCTATTGTCTCTACTTTTTCATCTATTATTTTTTTACCATTTAGAAGTTGCGTAACAACTTGATAAAGATGAGGCTGATCGGGTGACCAAAGTTTCGGATTAGCAATATTGGGGAATGCTATCGTTTTATTGCCCTTACATTCTTCTGCTTTTACTACAATTTCTGCTGCCACTTTTTGAGAAGTAGGTTCAACGATCTTACTCTTAATTGTAAATTTTCCATTTATTAAATCAGCATTGTGAAAATCAATTTTCAATTTTGTGGACGCATTCTCTTTAGAAACTTGAGGAGTCGTTATTTGTATGTTTTTTAAATTTATTTTTGGTAAAACTTTCAACCAAACATCCCTTGTTATGCCTCCATAAATAAAAAAATCTGACTTCTGCGATGGAATAACATCTGGATTATAACTGTTGTCTACTCGAACGGAAATAGTATTTTTTTGGCCTTTCTTTACAAAAGGAGTAATGTCCATATTGAAACCAACATAACCTCCGACATGACCACCGGCATGGCTTCCATTCACATAAACATCTGAACTAATATTGACCCCTTCAAAATATAAAATGTATTGAGCTTCTTGAAAGTCTTCAATCAGGATATCCTTTTGATACCAACTTGCATCTCTGCGGTATCCTGGTGAATTATCCACTGCATCCCACTGATTCCAAGTATGAGGCAAGTCAATGGTCTGCCATTCCTTTTCATTTTCTAAACCTTCAATTTGTATCAAATTATTTTCAAGGTATTTCCAACCTTGATTGATGTTTTGTATTTTTCTTTCCCTCAAAGGCTGATTTGCAAGTGCACTATTTTGATCGCAAAATAAAAACAGTATGCATACCAATCCGATGGCTGGAAAAACATTATTAGTCATTGCTATTTTTTATAATTATAAAAAGAATTAGCTTTTAATTTTTTCTTTTCTCAACAGAGCTTCTACGTAAAAATAATCTGCATAAATAATTGGTGAATCCATTTCAAATTTATCAGGAATGCTACCTACACTGTGCTTTAAGAAAAATGGAGGGCTGGTACAAAGATACTTTTCTGAAGCCAAACTCTTCAATATTTTGTTTGCCCAGTTTTGATATTTTTCTGCATTCTCCGGATCATGAATACTTAATTCAAAAAGTCCGGAAGCAGCTATAGCTGCAGCGGAAACATCTCTTGGCTCATTCGGAATATTGGGTGCATCATAATCCCAATAAGGAATAAAGTCTGCTGGCAAATTAGGATGCGAGAAAATAAATTCTGCTATTTTTTTGGCTTGATCAAGGTGTTTTTCCACTCGTGTATATCGATAAGTTGCAGTAAATCCATAAAGTCCCCAAGCTTGCCCCCTGCTCCACGCGGAGTCATCTCGGTATCCTTGATGTGTATTTTTTTTATTGACTTTTCCTGTATCAGGATCGTAATCAATCACGTGGAAGGAACTATTGTCTTTTCGAAAATGATTTTCTAATGTCTTGTTTGCATGCTGATTTGCAATATGATAAAAACTAGAATCTCCTGTCAAGCGAGTAGCTTCAAAGAGCATCTCTAGATTCATCATATTGTCTATTATTACAGGATAATTCCAAATGTGTTCATGATGATCCCATGAGCGAATCGCCCCTACTTTATCATTGAAACGAGTACTCAATGTTTTGGCGGCAGTCAGAAAAACAGCTTTATACTTTTCATCATTTGTTATTTTGTATGCATTTCCAAAAGGACAATAAATTTTAAATCCTAAGTCATGTGTGCCTCCATCCCACTTTTCTTTTTCTACAACTGCTGACCATTGCATCGCAGCTTCTTTTAATTTTTCATTTTTACTGTAACCATACAATTGCCAAAGCATTCCCGGATAAAAACCACTTGTCCAACTTTTAGATGGGGTCCCTTTTAACTTTCCATCTGCTTGAATCGATCTTGGAATCTGAAGAGAGTCAAATTTAATTTTTGCTAAATCTATCAGCGCTCTTTCAGTCAATACTTTCAATTGTTGCTCAGAATCAGTGTTAGAAAACACCTCTTGTCGGGGCGATGTATTGATTTTCGACGCAGACTCTTTGCAAGCGATCAAACCGATTAACAGGAAAAAACAAACAAACTCTTTCATATATAAGAATGAATTTTAAGCAAAATAATGAAAGTTAAGGTGAGGTAATTCAACGAATCACCTCACCTTAAAAATAGGATAATTACTTATATTGTTAAACAAATTAATCGATAAAAAATTATTGTACAATGAACTTCTTCGTCATTACACCTTGGTCGGTTTGTAGTGAAAGAAAGTGCATTCCTCTTGCCAAGCGATTGGACAAATCATGACTTAGACTATGTTGTCCTGATTGAAATTGTCTTTGCAAGACTGTTGTTACTATCTTACCACTCATATCCAAAATTGTGATATTCACTTGACTGGCTTTTTCCAATTCAAAACTAAAATTCAAATCTATAGAAGTAGGATTAGGAAAAACTTTTAATGCCAAGGTTTCATTTATATCTTCAACATCTGTCAAAGCTGGACAAAAAGTAATGGCACCAACCGGCCCTCCATCTGTTGCAGCTGTAGCCGACTGAGCACTCACATCATAACATGGATCCAATGTAGAAAAATCAAATAAATTTCCAGAGTCAAATATTGTCCCTGCCACGGATGCATCCTCTACAATAAAATCATACATATCATCTGCAGCCGGATTAGCGTATAAGTCTTCCACGTATTGAAGAATGGTTCCTGGAACACTATTCAAGGTAACTTCTTCTTCAAAAAATGCATCTGATGCAGCAGCACCTAAGTTGTCCATTACAAGAGTGGACATTAAACCTGGAGTAGAAATAGAATCATTTGATGCCCAATAATCTGTTACATCTTGCGTCCAAAAAGTATTGTTGTTAGAAATCGTCAATGCAGTATTTTCATATAATGTATCCAAAGTAATTACTTTGTGTAAATCGTTGTCGGGCTGAGTTTGCTCATCAGTGTAAAAAGGACTTGACCCAAGCATGATAGGATTGATGAATAAATTATCTGTAATCTTCGCAGTAAGTACTCTTCCCAACTGAATAAATCCATGACGGCCAGCCGTATTGAATGAAGTACAATTGTCTATCTCGATATAATTGTGTGGAGCCATAGCACCTTGACTTCTGAAAAATCTATCTTGGATATTATGCACGATCGTATTTCTCATGATTAAAGTATCAAGAGTGGTATTTCTTGCATCTACTCCACGACCGTTTCCTTGAATAACTCTTCTATTCCCTCCATTTCTTAGGATACAATTCGTGATATATAATTTTATATTGTTGCCACGAATTTGAAAAAAGCCACCTCTGTCTTTTTCGATGATACAGTGATCAGCAATTACTCTTGTATTGTCTCCCATGTACCTTATTTTTCCCCAATCGTGATTTTCAAGAGGTCCTTTTTCTCCTGCTATGAACCAAAGGTTTCGAAGTGTAACATTTCCTTCAGGTCGCATAATATCAGGGTATTCACCACTCGCATTTGGGATACGAGTAATGATTGCCTTATTCTCCGTATCTGTTAAATCTACTGCTTCGATTTGCAAATCCCATTCTGGCTTATTCACAATTCGATCGGTAGTAACATAAACTTGACCGTTCTCTAGTTTGTAAATTGTATTGTTGTCATTGCGTTCTCCGGTAGCTGTTGTATCTCCCATGATAACCGGAAAGATGTCAGTAGGAGCGGTAGGGTCCGAACTTGCGGGAATGGTAACGATGGTTTGCGCATTGGATTGTACTACACAAAACATTGTGAATACAAGGAGCATAAATGTATAATGTTTTTTCATTTTTAAATTTTTAGTATTAAAAAATTGATTTTTGAAATTATAATTCCGTCGAAAAATTATTTGATTCGATACTGGAGTCCTAGTGATCCAGTAATTCCGTAAGTCTCCACGGTGTTTCGAAAATTTTCATTACGAGTGAAACTAATGTCTTGCTGGTTGGTGAAATTGTTGATATTCAAAAACACACTCCAGTTCTTTCCAAACTTTTGTTTTACAGAAGCATCCCATCTCCAAAACTCCAGAATGAATCTGTCAAAATCTTTATTAGAAGAATAACCACTAGCTTGAGTTCCTTGATAAGTACCAGAAATTCTTGAAGAGAATTTTTTATAATCATACCCTACTGAAATATTCAACACATGCGGAGCTTGACTAGGCAGCGGCACTTGCCTTACATTATTCGTATAAATGGTTTCAAAAAGAGGTGGGATTTGAGAAATCAATGTTGTCTCAGAAGTCAGGAAAAAAGACTCTGTGTTAGAGAACAATCTTGCATAATTGATATTGACCACAAAGCCATGAAAAGCTTTTGGCAAAAACCGTAGGTTTGTTTGAAAATCCAATTCGAATCCTCGAACAGTTGAGGCACCTGAATTGATATAAGACCTTAGTTCATATCCTTTAAAGTTTGACCAACCGAATTCATCAGCAGTCTCTTGATCAAAAAGATTCGTTCTCCAAGTGTAGAAAATATCATCGATTTTTTTGTAGAAAACTCCTGCCGAAAATAAACCCAACTTACTTTTATATGCTGAAACAAAAAGGTCAATATTCTGAGCTTTAGCATGCCTCAGATCTGGATTTCCAGAAATAATGACAAGTGTATTATCGTTGATTTGAGAACGAGGAGTGATGAAATTAAAATCAGGTCTCGCTAAAGTTGTTGCATAAGAGGCACGCACATCCAACCAATCTAATGCTTGAAATTTTATATGCAGATGAGGTAAAAATTCTCCATAGGTTTGTGTGGTGGTGGTGTCGGTAAATGTTCCGTTTACTCCGTAGCGACCATTTAAAGAGGAGATGCCTGAGCGGTATTCATTGTCAGAATATTCATAGCGTACGCCCGGAATAATAGATAATTTTTTACCAATAATAAATTTCAACATCGCATACCCCGCGCTTACCGTTTCCTCTACTTCATACCTATTCACAATTACTTCACGATTGTTGTTCAACAAACTTTGTTGATCGGTATGCCACTGCCTCATTAATTCTTGATCCAAACTTGTTTTTAATTCTATTTCTTCGTTTGATTCATTGATAAAACTCAAATTATTTTCGGGTGTGACAAAACTTAAAATACTTATTAGATCACCATTGTTTGGCAACAAGGTCAATTCATTTGAAGATGCAGCGATAGCTGCTCGGCCTATTTGACCACCGAGATAATAAAAATCCTCTGATTGTAAATCTTCATCCCGACTTCTTGAAATGGAAATAAATTTTCCACCAGTCTTAAAATATCCTTTAACCTTATCACCTAAAACAAAAGGCAACTTATAATTGAGCGCTAAAGTATTGGTCCGTTCATTAGTAGAAGTATTGGTAAAGTTGCCTGAACGCAAATAAGTTCTTGCCAAATCTGAGGTGGCCGAACCATAATAATTCCGAGGATGGCTATTGGTGTTTAATGATGTTTCGAATACTTGGCTGGTGTTTTCGAAAAGCATTTCGAAATCATAAGGTGTTGCTCCTTTTGACTCACTGGTTGCAACTGCCCAATCGATTGTAGACTTACCAATCAGATGCTCGCCCAATAAGGAAAAGGAAGTGAGTTGTAATTTGTTTTCAATATTTCTACCAACAAAAGTAATAGCAGGCTCATTGGGTAAATAGTTTTCCTGAAGAGAAGATCGATCTCTTGTGGTTCTACTTAATAAACCAAAGAATGAGAAATTACTTTTCCCTAAATCATAATCCAATGAAAGAGATGCATTCTGACGTCTTCTAATTTCTAAACGATCTTCCAATCGAAGGCTTTCTCCAAGTATTTCTGTTGTCCCAGTGGAATCTGTAGCACCTTGTCTCCATCTATTTGTCAAAAAATCTCCACCTCGATTAAAGCGCTCTAAACTTCCTTGAAATACAACTCCTAATTTGTCATTCAGAATTCGTTTACTTCCTTGAATTACCCCTTTATAATCTCCAAAATCATTGTTCCAATCGTTATAGCCAGTTAAACCTTTTACTAAAAGATTGGCTTCCTTTGGAGCTTTGCCTAATCTTAAATTAACAGTACCACCGATTGCTTCTGCATCCATATCTGGCAATGGAGATTTATAAACCTCGATGCCATCCAATAACTCTGGTGAAATCAAAGATAAATCTACCGAACGATCAGTTCCCGAATTTGAAGGCATCCTGATTCCGTTTACAGTGATTGCTGCAAATTTAGGAGCCATCCCTCGAATGACGACCTTTTGGCCTTCTCCTCCACTTCGATTAATTGCAATGCCGGGTAAACGAGATATTGCTTCTGCAGCATTTACATCTGGTAGCTCTTGGATCCGCGCAGCAGAAACTATATTTGCAATTGACTCCGAATTGATTTGTTTTTTAATCGCTCGCGCTTGTCCAAGCGCTTGAGCTGTTACGATCACTTCGTCCATTTCTACCCCATTTACATCGAGAGAAATATCAAGAACAATGGTCTTTCCCGCTTCAATGGTGACTTCTTTCTCTTGAGTATCATAACCAGTATATGAAAACATCACAATTTGAGTTCCAGCAGGAATGTTTTCCAAAAGATAAGTCCCATCTACTGCGGTGGATATCCCTTTAGAAGGATCCTGCTTTAAAGTGATATTTGCTCCAATTAAAGTTTCAGCACCATCTGTATCATAAACTGTTCCTCTGAGGGAACCCGTCTGCGCAATAATATTGCTATTAAAACCTAGTACAAATAAGCTTATTAGGCAAATAGAAAGTAAGAACTTTGGTTTCATATGGTCGTAATTAAAAAATGGATAGCAAAAATTGATTCTTTGCTATACCATTTTATGGTGAGAGTAAATCTAGGGAATGTGAAGGCGAGAAAAATCTAAAGAAAGGGGGGAAATCGTTTAAAAATGAGGGTAAAACACCTTTTTTTACTCAAATTGAGCGTAGAGTAAGAAACAATCGAGCTAAATCGAATTTTCTTTTTCGAAATCCGAAGGTGACATTTTGAATTGCTCTTTGAAGCATTTTCTAAAATACTTTGGATCTTTAAAACCGACTTTGTGAGAAACCTCTGAGATATTTAACTTCTGGGATTTTAGCAATTGAGCTGCTCGTTTGAGGCGAATGGTTTTGATAAAATTATTGGGAGTTTGACCGGTGAGGGCTTTGATTTTGGTAAACAATAAAGGGCGACTAACTGCAAGATCAAATGCAAATTGGTTGACATTAAAATCATAGTTTTCTATTTGCTTTTCAACGATTTGGAGCGCCTTTTCCAAAAAGACCTCATCCGCTGATGTGACACTGATTTCTTTTGGGTCAAGACTTAATACTCTGGCAAATTTATCCCTTGCTTGTTGACGTGATTTAATAATATTTCGAGTCCGTAATCGTAATTCTTCTGGATTAAACGGTTTGGTTATGTAATCATCAGCTCCTGTCTCCAGTCCTTCAATTTTAAAAAGAGATGCCGTTCTGGCTGTTAATAAAACAACGGGAATATGGCTCACTTCAAGATCTGATTTTAGTTTACTACAAAAAGTTATTCCATCCATCACAGGCATCATGACATCGCTAATGATTAGATTTGGCAATTCCTTTTTAGCCATTTCCAGCCCTTCTTTTCCATTTTCCGCTGTTACTATTTGGTATTCATCTTTAAATATTTGTTGGATGTATTTACGTACTTCTCGATTGTCCTCTACAATCAATAGAAGAGGTGCATCATCCGCTAGTATAATTTCTTCCTGGCCGACAAAATCTGAAACGGACTCACTTATGGTTTCTAGTGAATGATAATCGGTAATCTTTTCAGTATTTGAAATATTTTCATCGGGAATTTGACCTTTAAAGTGAGATCGTCCTTTTGGAATCTGGACAACGAATATTGCTCCAGAGCTAGGCGAATTTTTGGAAGCGGTTTCAACACAAATTTTACCATGATGAAGTTCTACCATCTGTTTTGAAATCGCCAAACCAATCCCCGTTCCTTTGATTGTTGAATGCTTTGCATCTGATTTCTCATAGAACCTTTTAAAAATTTGATCCTGATATTCGGGTTCTATTCCGATACCATTGTCTTTTACTCTAACCTCAATATATCGATCATTCTGTGAAATCGACATTGATATTTCTCCTTTTTCCGGAGTAAATTTAAAAGCATTAGATAGCAAATTAAAAAACACTTTTTCTAATTTATCTTGATCAAACCATGCCTCAATTTCGGGAGATTGAGTCTCGAAATGGTAATTGATACTCCGTAAATTAGCAGCTTCCTGAAATGGTAAAAATATCTCTTGTAAAAATTCAACAAAATTACCATGCATGATTTTCAAAGGCTCATGATCAGTTGCTAACTTACGGAAGGTCAAAACTTGATTAACTAAATTCAATAAGCGTTGAGCATTTCTTTCAATCAATGACAATTGCTTATTTACATTTCCATTGTGCTTCTCTTTAGCAATCAAATCTTTTAAAGGACCGATGATAAGTGTTAATGGAGTTCGAAACTCATGAGTAATATTTGTAAAAAATCGCAACTTCACTTCATGCAATTCTTTTTGTTGCTTTTTCTCTATTTGTTCCAACTGTAATCTATGACGCAAACGAATCAACCGAATAAAACCAAATACGATTGCACCTAGCACACAAAGGTAAATCAAGTAAGCCCACCACGTTCTCCATACTGGAGGAAGGACAATTATTTTAAGTTGTCTTTCCACAGGATTCCAAATGCCATCACTGTTGCCGGCTCTCATTCTAAAAACATACTCCCCTTCTTTCTGGATAGTGTAAGTGGCTTCTGTTTTTCCAACTGAATTATTCCACTCTTTGTCTATTCCTTCAAGCATGAAGGTGTAATGATTATTCTCAGGACTAAAATAATCAAGGGCAGCGAAGCCTAGCGTAAAATTGGCTTCATTGTAGTTAAAAGTAATTGATTTGGTAAGATTAATGTTTTGGTTCAAAAGACCTGTTTTATCATGAACATCAATCACTTGATTGTTTTTTCGCAATTCTGTAAAAGCAACAGGTGGGACAAATTCGTTGGGTTGAATGGTTTTGGGGTCAAACCAGGTAAATCCATTAATACCTCCAAAAAGCAGATCACCCGATTGCGTTTTGTAATAAGCATTAAAGTTGTATTCAGAATTTTCCAATCCATTCGAATAATTATAATTCGTAAAAACTTTAAGCTGAGGATTGAATTTTGAAAGTCCATTATTGGTGCTTAACCATATCTCTTCTGGGCTAACTTCTAAGATTCCAAAGACCGAATTTCCTGACAAGCCATCATTAATGGTATAATGAATAAAACTATTGCTTTCAGGAAGAAATT
This sequence comes from uncultured Saprospiraceae bacterium, assembly GCA_938041325.1. Taxonomy (GTDB): domain Bacteria; phylum Bacteroidota; class Bacteroidia; order Chitinophagales; family Saprospiraceae; genus CALIAG01. The sequence goes on from CALIAG010000429.1 coordinate 34,226, forward strand.
TATAAAATCCATTGGTAAAAGTACCCACCCAAATATTTCCTTCAGAATCCTCTTGTAAACTATAGATTTTTTCATGAGAGATATAAACTTCAAAACTTTCAGGGAAACCAGCATCATTTTTTTTGACTTTGTTCAACCCTTTTTCTGTTCCAATCCAAAGTTGACCTTTCTTTGTTTTTAATAACACCCTCGTATGATTGGTACTCAAACCATTTTCATCATTAGGTTGATAAGTGTATTTGTAAAATCTATTTTTTTCTAAATGCAAAATATTCAGCCCTCCTCCGTAGGTCAATATCCAGAGAAGATTTCCTTCTTTTAATAACCCATAAACATTGTTGGAAGACAAGGAATTTTTATTTTGAGCATCTTCTTTGAAATGACGAAATTCTTTGGTTTTGAGATCTAACAAATTTAAACCTGCTTGAAAAGTTCCAATCCACAATTGATCACCATCTAGTAATATTTGTTTTACATTATTGCCACTCAATGAATTTCCATCTCCAGTTTTTAGTTGGTAGCTTTGGAACTTACCTGTTGTTTTATCAAAATAATTCAACCCATTCCCTTCTGTTCCAATCCATAGATTCCCCTGCTCATCCTCCGCAAAAGAACTCACCACGTTTCCACTCAAAGAATTTCCAATTGGTTCTTTTTTAAAATTAATAAATCGATTATAATTTTCATCTAAGTGGTTAATCCCGCCATAATAAGTTCCCAACCAAAGGCTTCCTCTCCGGTCTATAAATACAGAACGAATTGATTTATCTGTCAGTCCAGATGTACCATATTCTGATTTTGTAAATCTGGTGAAGCTTTTTTTATCTTTATCAAAAAAGTTTAAGCCATCAAAAGTCCCAACCCATAGATCATCATTTTCATCTAATGCCATTGAACGAATGTTGTCATGACTTAATGAAAAAGAGTTGTTTTTCTCATTCCGAAAAACAGTAATCGTTTCATTTTTCTTATCCCAATAATTTACCCCTCCTTCAAAAGTACCAATCCAAAAATTGCCCATCTTATCCTCCACAATGGTCTTGATATGAGTATCAGAAAGTTGCCAGTTTTTATTTTCATCCACTCTCTCGAATTCATAATTTTGATTATCATTTATTTTCAATAAATACAAACCATTCACGGTTCCAAACCACACTCTTCCTTTATTATCTTCCATTATTGATTTCACATCATGACTGCCAACATTCTCCGAAAATTTATTTTGAAAATAAAACCTTCTGAAAGAATTATTTTTTTCATCCAATAGATTCAGTCCATTGACAGTGCCTACCCATAACCTTCCATTGCCATCTCTAAAAATTGTACGAACCATTTCATTAGATAGGCTTGTTGAATCTGAAGGTGAATGAAGAAAATTTATAAAATTGTCAGTGGAAGATTGGTATTTACTTAAGCCAGAATGCGCTCCAATCCATAATTCATTTTGTTGTGCGTCAAAATAGAGTGTGCGAATATCGTTAGAGACTATGCTTTGATTCGATTCGTTATGTTTGTATATTTTAAACTGATAACCATCAAATCTATTCAAACCATCTCTGGTTCCAAACCACATAAAACCTGAACTATCTTGAGTGATATCGAATACGGAGGCTTGTGAGAGTCCATCTTTTTTGGAAAGATTTTGGAAAACATAATTCTTTTGCCCAGATATATTATCTGCTGCGAAAACCATTAACACCAATAGCAATATGTATTTCCTCAAAGTTCTCATAATATCTCTAAAACAAGATAAGTAAAGACTTCTAGAATTATTGAATAATCTTAATAGAAAAGGATTACCTGTCGGAAGGCTTTAAAATACCCTATCAAATTCAAATTTCTTTGCAGTAATTAAAAGCAAGAAGAAAGCAGTCCCTGCCAATCTCTACGTTATATTTTGAGTCGAATGATTAAGCTGAATAGTGAAAAAGTTACAGAATTGAATGTAGATGCAATTGGAAAAAACGCATGGTTCGTTTGGGAATGTTTTACCCA
>CALIAG010000430.1 GCA_938041325.1 uncultured Saprospiraceae bacterium
ATACTATATGAATAGGCGCTTAACCCTTTATTTCTAAAAGAAATTCGCAACTAATTTTCTATAGTTACCTAAAACACTAAATTTGCCCAGCAAAACCACCTATTTAATAAACTTTTTGCTGTTGAAAAACGTAGAGTACAAAAACGCAATCGCATTATGATTAAAATTACCTTTCCAGACGGAAATGTCAGAGAGTATGAAGCAGGAACAACTGCTATGGATGTTGCCAAATCAATCAGCCATGGGCTGGCCAAAAAAGTACTTTCTGCCAAAGTAAATGGCGAAGTATGGGATTCTCACCGACCTTTGACCGAAGATTCAACCGTTCAGCTATTGACTTGGGATGATAAAGCAGGCCGAGCTACCTTTTGGCACTCTTCCGCTCACTTGATGGCCGAAGCCTTAGAAGCTTTGTATCCAGGTGTCAAACTTGGAACTGGACCTGCGATTGACAATGGTTTTTATTACGATATCGACTTGGGAGATAGAAAAATTTCTCAAGAAGACTTCGCTCAGATCGAAACCAAAATGATCGAATTGGCCAGACAGAAGAATCCGTTTGTCAGAAAAGAAGTAAGTCGAGCAGAAGCAAAAGCTTTCTTTCAGGAAAAAGGCGATGAATACAAATTGGAATTGATTGAAAAAAGAGGAGAAAACGAATCTTTGACTTTATATACACAAGGAAATTTCGTTGACCTTTGCCGCGGGCCGCACTTACCAGACACGGCCAATATCAAAGCCGTGAAAATGATGAACGTTGCTGGTGCGTACTGGCAAGGTGACGAGACGCGCAATCAAATGACAAGAATATATGGTGTTTCATTTCCAAAACAAAAGGAATTGACGCAGCATCTTGAAATGTTGGAAGAAGCAAAAAAGCGGGACCACAGAAAGTTGGGCGCAGAGTTAGAGCTTTTCATGTTTTCAGATAAAGTAGGAGCAGGATTGCCAATTTGGTTGCCAAAAGGAGCAGCCTTACGCATGCGTCTAGAGGACTTTTTAAAAGCCGAACAAATCAAACGGGGCTACACTCCTGTGATTACACCGCATATTGCTAAGAAAGAATTGTACGTGACTTCTGGTCACTATGAAAAATATGGAGAAGATAGTTTCCAACCGATCAATACTCCGCGGGAGGGAGAAGAGTTTTTATTAAAACCAATGAACTGCCCGCACCACTGTGAAATATATGGCCACAAGCCTCACTCCTATCGCGAGCTGCCAATTCGTATTGCAGAGTTTGGAACGGTATATAGATATGAGCAAAGTGGAGAGCTGCACGGTTTGACAAGAGTGCGTGGGTTTACACAAGATGATGCACATATTTTTTGTACGCCAGATCAAGTGAAAGGAGAATTTCTAGATGTATTGGATTTGACGTTACATGTCTTGGATAAATTTGGATTTGACAATGTAACGGCTCAGATTTCTTTACGGGATCCGGACAACAAAGAAAAATATTTTGGTACAGATGAAAACTGGGATAAAGCGGAAAGGGCTATCATAGAGGCGACTAAAGAAGTGGGTTTGAAAACGATCACTGAATTAGGGGAAGCTGCTTTCTATGGTCCTAAGTTGGATTTCATGGTCAAGGATGCATTGGGTAGATCTTGGCAATTGGGTACAATCCAGGTGGATTACACTTTACCAGATCGTTTCGAACTCGAATACATTGGAGCAGACAACGCAACGCATAGACCAGTGATGATTCACAGAGCACCTTTTGGTTCGATGGAACGGTTCATGGGTGTGTTGATTGAACATTGCGCTGGTAAGTTTCCACTTTGGCTTTCGCCAGAACAATATGCGATCTTGCCGATTAGTGAGCGCTTTAATGATTATTGTAAAAAGGTTCAAGAGCAATTAGCTGTACATGATATCCGTGGTGTAATCGATGAAAGAAATGAGAAGATTGGTAGAAAAATTCGGGATACAGAAGTGAAGAAGATTCCTTTCATGTTGATCGTCGGTGAAAAAGAGGTAGAGTCAGGACAGGTATCTGTTCGACGTCAAGGAGATGGAGACAAAGGAGCGATGTCAATCGATGATTTTGTGGCCCATTTCAAAGAACAATTGTAGCTGTCGTTGAGCGAACAAAGCGTTCTAAAAAAATAAAGTATTTTAGGCCTGTCGGAATTTCTGACAGGCTTTTTTTTATTGATTTTTAAAAATTTGCTTTATTGAGCAAAAAGTATTTTTCGGGAATTTTAAAAGATAGAAACCTCTATTGACTTGCTACGAAATGGCTTGTATTTTAACGAGGAGGATAGATGTCGCACCTACGGAGCTCGAAAAAACGACTTACGTATGTGCTATAAAGGTGTCGCTCCTCTGGAGCTAGTAGATTATTTAATTCCTGCTATCATTATTAGATTTTTAAAATTGAGCAAAAAGACAGGAGTGATAACTTTTGTTGTTTAATAAAGCTTGATTGAATTGATATAAGTAGATCCTTCATTAAGAACTAGACCGTAAGCAAAGGCACCACATCATATTTTAATATTCAACTTGTAGGGAACCTCTGCACTAAGCTACAGAGGAGCGAAATCTAAAATAAGAATTCATGAAACGCTTCATAGTCCTCTTCACATTTTTGCTAATTACCTTTGTGCTCTCCGCGCAAACCGGCTTCCACATGCTACCCAACGTAGTAGAAGGGATTGGAGATACCGGCAACCTTGACATCAAGATAAGAGCAGATGTAGTTAACGAAACAGATACGATAATTGAAGTGGGTTGGGAAAGAATAGTAATGGAAATGCCGGACGTCTGGAGCACTTATGTTTGTTCAGATATAACCTGTGCACCACCATCTGCATTTTTCGGATCTTTTCTACTTCCTCCAAATGATACGGTCAACCTAGATTGTCACTTTTTACCAGAAGCAACAGCTGGAAATGGAAAAGTAATCTTGAAGTTATTTCCTATTCCTGATACCAGTCGGGTTCTACTGATGGAATACAATTGTACAGTAGAATTGACTTCCGCTCAAAATAATTTTGTAGACAATAGCAATATCTTTATTTACCCTAACCCAACTAAAAATGATGTCACAATAGTCAGCAGTAGAGCAGTACAAAAGATTAGTATTTTGAATAGCTTGGGACAACAAGTAAAGGAAATCAGAAGCTTTGAAAACGATCAATATTCCTTAATTGATCTTCCTGCCGGTCAATACTTTCTATTTATAGAAGAGAAAAACGGTAACAAAAAAGAAGCAATTCCGTTACTTAAACTATAACATATTTTATTTTTACTTATTCTTAAAAATTAAAATACATTAGCTTTCCAAAGTATTGCTGCAACGTTTGATACTTTATTTTCGTCTAAATGTTAAATATATTATAATTTCTCATTCATCCACTTGAAAAGAACAAGAATTTAGCTTACTTTAATAAGCACAACCTGTAATAACTTTTGCCTATATGAAAAAAACCTTACTACTAACCTTTTTAAGTCTGTTTCTCTTCACTTTTGCTTCAGCTCAATTTGATAGTTATGATGACAATCAAGATCCTGTTGAGAAAGTTTCTTTAAAAAGCAACGCGAAAATATATCCGAATCCAGCAATTGATTTTATTGGTCTACAAGACAATAAGGGAGTGTCACAGATTTCCGTTTTTAATGTAGTAGGTAAAAAATTGAAAAGTTTTGTCGTAAGTGAAAGCGATCGATATTACATAGCAGACCTTCCAAAAGGAATGTATTTGGTTCAACTGTTATCAGACAATGGCAAAATTTTAAAAACGCAACGTTTAAATAAAAGATAGATTCGAGAAAATTATTTTCTCAAAAAGCCTGCATGGAAATTCCATGCAGGCTTTTTTTATTTCTATTAATTCATACATTATAATCTCCTCCATTCTAAACAATATTTTCCCGGTTTCATTTTTTCAAAAAAAAATTACATTATTTACCTGAAAGTTATAAAATTATTTTATTAAATTTAATCGTAATATGTAAAGGACTGATATAAATGTAACTCCAGATGAAACAAGAAATAAGCAATTTAATTGGAAAAAATCGTCTATTCGAAGCCATTCAAACATTATCCAAACAAAGTTTAAAATCAAAAGACAGAAAAGCACTTTCTCTTTTACAAGGCAGACTCAATGCAGTAAATGAGAAGATAAGAATTGGAATTTTAAGCGATAGTGATGCAAACCTCGAATTAAACAAAATCAGAAACAGTGTTCTCGATTTAAATGAAAGTGTTTTTCGTAAAGCGGAAAAATCCTCAATTTCATTTTTACAAACTAATTTAGGAAAAGGAACAATCGCTCTAGGAGTAATTTTACTTTTATTGGGAGGATACTTTTTCAAATCAAGCGAGCAAAAATGCGATTCACATAAAGTCGCAATTTTAGTAGCTGATTTTCAAAATGTCGAAAATGAAAAAGAAATTGATGCTTTTTCAAATAGCCTAGTTGTTCGAATGGACAACCTTTTAGACAATCAAATTTATGACGTTACTCCTATTGGTCACCAAACAAGGAATAAGAAAAAGTACCATGACTATATCCGGCAAGAATATTTTAAATCCAGTTGTGATTCAAGTGGGCTATTTGTAAATGGTTTTCTGAGTGTTGAAGATGAGATCTTCAATGTTTACATGACTCTTGCTAATTTAAGAATGAATGTCCCTGAGTTCTCAAAAGAGAATTCGATTGATCTAGATAATCCCGCAGGAATAGATTTCCAAATTAAAAATGATGCGGCTTTTCTTTCAGATTTCATCTATGGAATATTGATGAGTTATGAAGGGAAGCCAAAAGAAGCTCTTGATCAATTCTTTGCATTAGAAAAAGGAGACAATAATGATATTTTACAGAATGATAAAAACTTCAGAGCAACCATGGCTCACTTTAAAGGCAATTGTTTTGCAATGCGAGGAGACAATAAAAGAGCAGAATCACAATATAAAATTGTTGAAAAATATGGTACTCCAGAAATAAAAAAAGTGGCCTCTTTAAATAAATTGAAAGCAAAAAAAGTAAATGAAAGAATGAAGGCAGATCCTGACTTAAAGCTTTTATTAGTAGAGAACCTTACCGAACATACTAAGTTTGAAAAAGACTTAGAAAAGTTTTTAAATAATTTCGGTAAAGAAGTTGTCAATATTTTTAAGAAGATAAAATAAAGAAAAGCTGCATCGAGTTACTGATGCAGCTTTTCTTTTTAGACAAAAACTAAAAGTCTAACCCTCCTTCAATTTTATAAATTTAAAAGTTCTAGATTCTCCATCAATGGTCACGGATCCAATGTAATACCCATTAGGGATTTCTGAAATTGAAAATTGTATATTTTTTTGTCCATCACTTAAAACAGGCGATGAATTAAAAAGCAACTTTCCAGAAGGATCGAAAATCTGCACTTGCGCAGATTGCTCTTTTTCAGATTGTATCTTTAAAGACAAGGTTTCTCTTACCGGGTTGGGATATGCTTTGATCGAATTGTCAAATTCTTCCGGTGTTGAAAAAACTACATTGATCAAACTCCTTTCATGATCCGATAACTCTGAGAGATCCAATTCCCCACCCTTCATCAGAATATTCAATTTCATTTCACTATCAATGCTTCCCTCATTACTGAGTTGTGCTCGTTTGGTAAAAGAAAGTTTAGATCCTGTGTTCAATTCCATATACAAGTCCTGTGGGCCTAGATCGTAACGGGATTCATTCATGTACATTCTGGAGTCAATGGTTAAACTAGCATTTTCACCAATCTCAATAGTCCCTCCTTGTCGAAGTGCAAGCACCCCTTTCCCTCTCGTCCCGTAAGTAAAATCTACTCCATCAGCAACGACCAATTTTCCACCTTCCTTAAATTGCATACAAGCCCAGTCATCAGAAAAATTAACAGTTCCACCTTTGTGAATGTAAGACTCATCACTTCCAAATTCTAAATCTATAGATTCAAAACACATATTCCCCCCGTTGTTTATTAGATTTAAGTTGTGCCTGTAATGTGTACCTGCAGCTTCAGTGCCTCCTCCTCGAAGGCTTGTGAATGGTAGCAAAAACAAATCCTCCCCATAATTAATAGTTAAATTAATTGTTCTGCTTTCTTCAGTATTCTCTTCTAATTCGAAATCATGATAGCTTATATTATCCGGACTGGGATAACCTTCCTCATAATGAGGAACTATTACATGTTGGTTCCAACCAATATTTGGCATGATATCCCGAAGAAAAATTTCATAGCTGTTATTCCCATCAAAAGTAGAAGCTGGAACAACAGGATTTTCTAAAAAGGAAATCCCAAACCATGTAGGATCACAGTAAGTAATTAGTAATTGAATATAATCATTGTTCAAATCTTCTTCGTTGAACTTAAACTTAAGAATGAACTCTCGCATATGTTGAACTTCAAATTCTTCTGTAGCCATACACATGTCTACGAAATTATTAGAATAAACATCAGGGTCATAACTTGTAGTGTGATATCTCATTGCGTTACCAGTTCCTGAACTATCAGGAATTTCAACTCCTAAAATTATTCCTGTACAAAGATCATTTTCGCATTCAATTCCATAATCTATGATATTAGAATTGTTGATATAACTGGTACTTGCAAAACGGTAAGTAGCATGCGGTTCTAGCGGAACTTTATTTGCATCTGTAAATTGATATCGAATAAAAAGGGCTCTATTCGGATCGATTTGCTCAAGCTGTATTCTATTAAAATTAGTAATTCCAATACAAAAAGTACTATCCACAGGGCCATCCCATTTATCATTTTCAGTTTGATAGATGTCCCAAAATTCAGGAAGTGTTATTACAGTAAGATCGTTGGTGCAGACAGCGTTGATGCTAGTGAAAAAATCAAAATTCGGTTGTGCGTGTGTAAAAAAGGCAGATAATATGAACAGGTAAGTTAGGTTTTTTGCCATAGGCTTTTTATGTATTTTGGTTAAGTAATAACACAAAATACACATTACTTTAGTTCCAAACTTATCAAACTTTCCTGATATGCAAACTAGTTTGCATATCCATCATAAAACTGCTTATTCCAATTCAAGAATAGCTTAGTCAACTTAATTCTATGACAAGTACTTCCCTACAATCGGCATTCTTCTACCCATTCCAAA
>CALIAG010000431.1 GCA_938041325.1 uncultured Saprospiraceae bacterium
GTGACCGCTAGTGGAATAGAATCTAAATTGCTATTCATTTTGGCTTTCACCCAATCCTTATCCTCCGTTTCTAAAATACCAACGCGTAAAGCTTCGTTTCGTTTATTCTGAATTTTAGCCCAATTCTTTTTATTCACTTCAAGATCAATCTCTTGCAATACGAAATTCGAAAATCCGTCTTTAAAGTTTCCCATTTTCTGAATTCCAAAATCATCAAAATAGACTGGTTTTTTTGAATCGGTAAATACATAAGCCGTTAATTCTGTGATCTCTTTATTGACAGGAACTTGGACTTGCGTTTCAATTAATTCCCAACCATTGTCTTCTCTTTTAGAAATACGATTGGTTCCATGATAATAAGTTTCTCCTTTTGAACTAGAAATGGCAAGTGTTGCTTTTGCTTGTTCCATTCGTTTTACCCAAACACTCACTTTATATAAATCACCAGCCGAAAAATCAGTCCACTTGATACCCGGTCCGTAAGCGATGCCTTCTGGATTAAAAACTTTTGCGGAATATTGTCCTGATCTTGCAGCTTCTGAAGATTGGCTTTCTCCTCCAGAAAAATAGACTTTATTGGAAACGAAATTCTTTCCTTTTACTTTTTCAAAATCACAAACAACCTGGTCTTTTTCTAGCTTTTGATTTTGCGACAAAACTTGCCACAATACAATAGCCAACACAAGCGAAGCTATGATCGCAAATGCCAGAGTCTTTTTATTGAAGTTTTGTTTTTTTGACTGGTCAGAAATTATCATACTATCAAATCAGGTTGATCAATGATAGAAAGTCTGGTGTTGTTAGAAAGTTTGGTGATTTCGGTTTGTGCTTGACTGATTTGGTCTATAGAATCTGCTTTGCAAATGAAAGACAAATCAAGCCCCTTTTCCAAAGTATCCATTCGTTTTAACTCAACATAAGGAAAAATATTTGACAACAAATTGCTGATCATTTTTAGGTCAGAAATATCCGTATTGATATTTACATACATCCGATCTTCCTTTTTCAGGGATTCCTTTCCTGTCAGCAAGCCGTGTAAATACAAAATCAAAATAATGGACAAGAAAGCGACAATCGCTAGAATAGGTTGATTTGCTCCACCAGCCAATCCCAATCCAATGGCTATAAAAAGGAAGGTCAACTCTTCTGGATCTTTAATCGCTGCACGGAATCGAACAATAGAAAGAGCTCCAACCAAACCAAGAGATAAGGCAATCGAGGATTTAACGATCATAATAATAAGAACCGTTCCTAAAGCTAGTGGGAGGAAGTTATTGGAAAATTTCTTTCGGTTAGAAATAGACGTACCGAATCGAATGTAATAAAAGCGAAGTAAGCTGACCAGAATGGCCACGACAACAATATTCAGAACAAACTCATCAAACGGAATATTATTCTTAAACTCTTCAATGTATTTTTCCTGAATCTTATCGAGTATATTCATCTGCTACGGCTCAATCTTTTGGTTAGATTTCAGCGCAAAATACAGCTAAAAAGACAAATTAGTTGGCCAAGTCCCTTCAAATTGTAAAAATTTCAATTTAGAGCATGAATAAAGCATAAAAAAAGGGAGTTTCATTTGCCATGAAACGCCCTGATTAACTATAAACAAACAAAAAACATTTATTAAAACCGCCTAAACGGCTTCAATAAAAATTAAACAATGCTTTCTCAAAATGGTTTAATAATTGAGTTTGAAATACTATATATTCATGATTTCAGGTTATCTTTTGACTGCTATTAGACGTTTTTGGAAGAGTTTTAACACATGAACGTCTAAGAAATGGTATTTTGGGAACCTGAGCGACTAGTTTAGCGTTTTATAAAAAAAGCTACTTAAAGATGAAATTTGATAAAAAGCAATCTGTAAATCCTTCTCATGTGATGATGGGCGCTTTTATCGTATTTGCTATGGCCATTCTCATGAAACCTCTTTTCATTCCTTTGACTTCAATCGCATTCGGACTTTTTTTAGCTGCTCTTTATAAATATGCACAGGTTCAAACACCTGAAGAGAAAGAGAATAGAGCCATTGAAGAAAAAATCCAACATCAACTGAATTTTTGCCAATCTGAATTTGACAAAGTAGCTGATGAAATGGATGACATCAATGAAAATGTCAGAGACATTGATGACAAATTGAGGGTCAATATCGAAATTCATGAAACGAGTAGAAAAGAATCTTTGAGATTAAGAAATGAATTTGCGAAAGAACTCGAACTCAGAAAAAGTAAATTGAATTTTTATAAGGTCATGATTGAAAAATTAAAAACCTTATTATACAATCATAAGCTCACTCAGGATTTGGCAGCCAAGAAAGCCAAATTAGAAGCATTGCAAGAAGACCATTTTGAAGACATTGCTAAAATGGAATCCATCAAAACTGAGTTTGAATTGGACAAACAAGTCCTCACTACATTAGAAGATCTTTCTAACAGAATGTCTTCTACCAGAAGCGCAGATTCTGTTGAAGAATTATCATTGGAGTTGGTCCAAATCACCAAAGAGCTGCGCAGAATTTGAAACCTTCATTTTCCTCTTTCCTATTTTCCTTATTAATCCTTTTGATCGGAATTGGATGCACAGATGATCCTTACCATCAAACGTATTTATATATCGGACATGGCTATCAGTGGGGTGTCGAAGAAGACAATCGCATCGATTTTCGATTGGAAAAATTAAACCTGAATAAATACGATCAAGTTTGGCTAGGAGGTGATCTTTGTGCCCGTACAACCTCTGATCCAAAGACTGTCGATTACCTAGATAAGTTCTTTGATTTAAAAAATCCAAATACGCATTGGTCAGTAGGCAATCACGATGTGCTACAAGGGAATATCAATTACATCACTGACAAGACGCAACGGCCAACTTTTTATACCCATCATCAAAATGGAATTACTTTTTTAGTTTTAAACACCAATTTTAATCATCCGCAAATTCCAAAAGAATCAGATGATTGTTCATTGATGGATGAACAGTTTGAGTTGATTAAAAAAGTCACCGATACCATTTCCACTTCTTCTCATTTACTTGTTTTACACCACCATAATTTATTGACCAATGAGATTGCTAAAAACGAGTTGGAGATCGATACCATATTCCATTTCAATCGACCAAATCTACCGATCGCTTGTTCTCCCAAAGGTTCCTTTCAAGAAATCATTTATCCATTATTGACAAACGTGCAACAGTCTGGTGTTGAAGTCGTATTGGTATGTGGTGATGTGGGACAGCGGGCGAAAGAATTCGAATATGTCAGTAAAGAAGGCATCACTTTTTTAGGATCTGGGATCAATAATTCGGTTGAAAAAGAATGGGCTCCGGAATGGGTCAAGAACTTCGACCCGGATCAGCTTTTGATTTTTCACCACGATTTAAAAAACAAAAAATTGAGTTGGGAATTTAAAGAGTTGAATGGAATGATAAAATAAGATTGTCTTTCTATTTCTTCATCACTTCTGCCAATATATCAATCGCCGCTTTCATTTCTTCTTCATTCAAAGAAGCAAAGCCCATCCGAATGGCATTCAAATCATTTCCTTTTCCATCTTGGAAAACTGTCCTGGAAATAAGCAAACCTTTCTTAGCCGCTTTTTCTCTTAATGAATGTATTGGAAACTTTTTGTCAAAGGTGACCCATGCAGCCAAGCCTCCTTCCGGGATCCTAAACTGAATCCACTTTCCCAATTTCTCTTCCAGTAATTTGCAAAAGAGGTCTCTTCGAACACGATACGTTTTCAAAGACTTTTTCAAATGCCTTTGTATAACTCCTTCTTTAAACAAATAAGCAATGGCTTTCTCTAAACCTGAATTACCATGACAATCAATAAAGCGACCATATCGAGTCAATTCGTTGATGAAATTTTCGGGTGCTACGATAAACCCCATCCTCAAACTTGGCGCAACCGTCTTACTCAATGAACCAACATAAAGTACAACTCCTTTTTCATCGGCACTCGCCATTGGAAGGATTGGACTACTGGCGTAATGAAAATCATAATCGTAATCATCTTCAATAATGGCAAACTTATATTGATAGGCTAAATTCAACAATTTCATTCTCCTTGGAGCGCATAATGGAACCGTTGTTGGATGATGATGATGCGGCATTACAAAAACAGCTCTGATTTTTTCCTTTTTACAAAGTTCCTCAATCGCATCCACATCCATTCCATTCTCATCTACTGCTACAGGAACTGGAATTCCACCAGCAATCTTGATTATTCTCTTCGCTACTTTAAAACTAATATCACCTACTATTACTTTATCATTCTCATTTAGCAGTACCTGAAAGATAAGGTTAAAAGCCATTAGACTTCCTCTAGTAATTATAATGTTGTTTTTGGTCAGTTTGATGCCACGTGTTTGAGATAAATAATTCGATATTTCCTCGCGAAGCAGTCCATTGCCTTTAAAATCAAAAGCATAGTTCATTATCTTATGCTGGCTCTTACTCATAAGAACGCGATAAAAGCTTTGACTCAGGTCTTTGGAGGGCAGTAAGCGAACGTCCGGATATCCAGTATCAATTGTATATTTTATTTTGCTCGGATCAGGCGGTAAGACCCGTTCTAAAAAATCGTGATTGCAATACAATTCAAAATGAGCAGTTGAACCAGAATTGCTGGTATTATTCCATTCTTTCAATGCTGTAGTTTCAACAACTGGAATCTTAGAGCTGATAAAGGTACCTTGACTTGCTTTTATTTCTATCCAACCTTGCGCTTCCAACTCTTCGTATGCCTGAGCAACCGTCCGTCGACTAATGCCTAGAATCTCTCCCATTTTCCTACCTCCAGGCAACTTGAATCCCACCGGAATGACTCCCGTAGTAATTCGCTTAATCATTTCATTTGATATTTGAATATACAAAGGCGTTTTCGCTTCACGGTCTAGAGATAGGATGGTTTTAAATGGCAGCATAACTGGTATCTATTGAAAGAAAAAACTGGTCAAGTAAACGTACTTCAATAAGAACTAATTTTGAATTGAAGAGAAAACGAAAGGTGTAAATCTCAACATAAAAAAATAAAGTTATGAAAACTAATTTAAAGCTTAGAACTCTTTTTCTGATCCCCTTATTTCTTTTATCAAGTTACGCTTCAAAAGGTCAGGAAGGATTCAATCTATCTGGAATAATTTCGGATAAAGAAGGAAAAAATATCGAAGTAGGTAATATTCTTTTGTTAGCACTTAAGGATTCAACGCTTATCAAAGGCGATTTGTTTATGGAGGGGGCATTTGAAATAAAGAATGTAAAGGTTAGCAGTTTTCTATTAAAGATTACCGCTCTTGGATATGAAGAATATTTTCAAAAAATAAATAATGTAGAAAATAAAGATTTGACTCTTGAACCCATAAAACTTCAACTTCGATTAATGGAAACGGTAGAAGTGATTGCAACGCAAAATATTATTGAAAGACGAGGAACAGATTTAATTGTCAATGTGGCAAATACTGCTTTAAGCAATGCTGGAACAGTCATGGATGTTATTCAAAACAGTCCTAAAGTAGTTATTAGCAGAAGTGGTGAGATTTCTATTATCGGGAAAGGTGCAGCTGTTATTTATCTGGATGGTCAGCAAATACCTTCTACACAATTGCTCCAAAACATCTCGTCCAACGATATAAAACAGATAGAGATCATCGAAAACCCTTCGGCGAAATACGATGCTTCGGGCAATGCAGTGATTAATATAATCACCAAAGGAAAAAGTCTCGAAGGTTACAAAATTGGTTTGATTCAAGAAGCTGGTAAGGCAAGATACTTTAGGTCCTTTTTTCAAGTTGATACTTATTTTAAAATCAACAAATTAATGTTGCAAGCCACTTATGGTATTAAACCTTGGACATGGGGTGGATTAAATCTTCAAACCATAGAAAATTTGAATATTAATTATAATAGAGTACTTAACAATTATTTTAGACAAAGCTATGATCGACTGGATCACAACCTGACATTCAGATTGAACTATGATCTTAGCCTAAAGTCTAAATTCGGATTCCAGTACACAGGTGTCAAAGTAGATGCTGACAAAATAGCGAATAATATAAGAACAGCTTATAATGACCAAAACGTAGACTTTAGGATTAAAAGCAGTATTGCCGGACTTTTGGAACAAGAGAGTCAAACCTTCAATACCTTTCTTAACCACAACCTAGATACACTAGGATCCAATATTCGTTTATCTGGTCAATATTCGAATTTTGATATTGGCAGAATGGAATTAAATAATCAACGATTGTTTCTATCAAGTGAAATCATTCCAAGCGATTTAGAAAGCAATAATCGAAATAAAATTGCAATTTATACTGTTCAGGCAGATCTTCAAAAAAACTATAAAAACAACACTTCTTTTGAAGGAGGGATTAAAAATGCTTTTATCACAAACAAAAGCACACTTGGCTTGGCGGTGGTTCAATCAGATGGGCAGACCGTTGATATCCCTGAATTGAGCAATGATTATATTTATGATGAGAATATTCTAGCGGGATATGGTCAAATTAGTTGGACATCAAAATCATTAAAGTTCACTACCGGACTTCGTGCAGAATGGACCCAAACCAACGGACTAGCTAGTAATCAAATTAACGGAGAAAATTTTAATAGAAACTATTTTAATTTGTTTCCGAGTTTAAATCTACAAAAGACGGTCAATGAAAAATTGAACCTCAGTTTCAATTATAATTATAGAATTGATCGGCCGACTTTTCAGGCTTTGAATCCCTTTGTCTTTTTTGTAGATTCATTGGTCTCGATAAAAGGTAATCCCAACCTACTACCTCAATACAGTCATAATTTTGCGAGCGCTGTAAATATCAAAAAGTTGAGTATAAATTTTGACTACGTTTATACAAAAAATACAATCAGCCAAATATTCCGATCACTGGATCCGAATAACCTTGATGCTATTACATTTGTGATCGAAAATTTAAACTTTACGGAATTGTATTCTCTTTCCATCTCCCGTCCAGTAAAAGCAAAATGGTATTCAGCCTACTTTTCACTAGGGGGATTTTACGACAATCAACAAACAAGTAATTTTGATCAGAGTTTATTTAAAAACAGAAATGCAGGTTTTTATTTTCAAGCGAATCAATCCTTTCAGCTGCCTTTTAAAATGAAACTAGATACTTATTTCAAGTATACCTCTTCAAGAGTGGATGGGGTTTATTTGGGTGTACCTATTTCCTATTTGAATGTAGGTTTGTCCAGAAAATTTCTCAACAATGCACTGACTGTTCGATTCTGGGCAAATGACATTTTTAATAAATTTAGATTTTCGGGATATACACAGTTCAATAATATGGAAGCAACTTTTTTATCAGATGGTGATTTCCGTTTTTACAAATTTTCTTTGAATTGGAATTTTGGAAAACTTGGAACGAACGCTTTGAGAGAAAAGAAAATATCAAGAGATGAATTGAATCGGGTGAACGCTGGTTTTTAACTGAATAAAAGGTATTTAAAAAAAGAAGGTAATGATTTGTTGCAATCATTACCTTCTTCATTTTTATACGAAAATTATTTTCAAAGCCCGTAGGCTACTCTATTTCTATTTCCCTTTGCGGCTACTTTTATAAGCATCCAGATTTTGAGATTTGTAACCTTCATCCGCAGTGTACTCTAATTCCACAGTGAATTGACTTACATTTTTAAAGCCTTTGGAGACCATGATACGTTCGACTTTTTCATTCAAAAACACGATGCTCGGATAACTCATTTTTCCGTCAAGGAGAGAATATGCCAATTCGTGTACCCCTCTTCTTCCAGCATTGGGTATAAACTTGAAGGTATGATCATTGAAAGTAATGCTCTCTTTCATTTCAGCATCCAGTTTGACTGCATAGAAGTTGGAATTTAAATATTCAGATACTTCTGAATCTTCAAATGTCGCTTTATCCATTTTTTTACACCATCCACACCAATCGGTGTAAATATCTACCATTATTTTTCTGGGTTCCTTTTTATTCGCTTCCATTGCTTCCTCCCAAGTGTACCATTTTACATTTTTCACAACATCTTTTGGTGCTTCTTCCGGAAGTGTGAAGGAAAGCGCAAGGAATGCAAAAGTGAAAAGACCGAAAAAACTAAGTAAATTTTTATTCATAACTGTATAACTATATTATCAACTAAATCAGTATTTATGTGTTAAATTAGGGAGAATTCAGTGTTTTTAAAAATGGCAAGTTAAGGATTTCCTCAAAATACCTCTATTCACACAAAGATACTACAAGAGAGATACCACGCTTGCCTTTTTAACATTAAAATAACTAAAAATGAAGAAAATTGTCGTGGGAATTGGTGGTTCGAGTGGATCAATATATGCCAAAGTGCTTTTGGATAAATTAGCTGGCATGACGGATCAAATCGAAAAAGTAGGGATCGTCATGAGTGATAATGCCAAGTACAATTGGGAATTGGAACTCGGAAACAAGGATTTTGAGAAGTATCCTTTTGACTTTTATGACAAGCGAAATTTCCATGCTCCCTTTGCTTCTGGATCTGCTAAATACGAAAGTATGGTTGTTTGTCCTTGCTCTATGGGGCTTTTAGGAAGGATTGCAACAGGCATCTCTAATGACCTCATGACACGAGCCGCAGATGTTATTCTTAAGGAACGGCGAAGGCTTATTTTGGTACCAAGAGATACTCCATATAGTCTAATTCATATCAATAACATGAAAATTGTTACTGAAGCAGGAGGTATTATTTGCCCAGCAAGCCCTTCTTTTTATAGTCAACCAAAAACTTTTGAAGAGTTGGCAGCAACTGTTATAGATCGCGTCATTGATCTTATAGGATTGAATCAAGATACATACCGATGGAGCGAATCAGAAGAATAGGAAGCCCTTTTTCTATTTTTTAGTCTTTTGCATTAGAATTAGTTTCCATATTAAAAATACCGATTTTAAGGTATGTATTACTCCCCTTATTTGGATTACCTTTGAAGTATTGAAAGACGAAGCTTATGCATCCGAATCAATAAAAGAAAAGACAACATAACGATGAGTGCACACTAAAAAACAACGAGTTCCAAAAATTACTTTTACACTACTTTTTACCCTCCACACAAATAATTGAACTCTCGATTTTAGTTCCCCCTCCTGTTTAATTACCAACAGTACCGTACACTCATATTGTATATTGAGTTAGCTATTTGCACAGCACATGGCATGACCGTTATATGCAATTTCGTTCAAAGATATTTTCAATCATTGTCGTTTTCTTGGTGCACCATGATCAGTTATAATCTCATGATTTACTTTTAAAAACAAAGGTGCTCAAGAAAACACTATGATTTATGATTGAATAAAGTTTTAGGTGATTGTGTGTTAATCAAAAACTGTTTTAAAGTTATTTAAAATCAGTTTTTGGGACGGCCTCTCATTACTTCGGTGGTGGGGGGCTTTTTTTAACCCGTTAATACTATTTATTGACCTTAATAATGAGTGTGACCACGCTGTGGTCAAAATGAATTTATACAATGGAAGGTTAACATAATTGGACCGCTCTGCGGTCATGAATTGTGACTAGAGCGCACAGCGGTCGAAATATCTTGATCATTTTTTGATCGATATCCATTCCTAAATTAGCGAAAACAAACACAGACCAATCGAAATATCTTGATCAATTTTTAATCGATATCCATTCCTAAATTAGCGAAAACAACCACAGACCAATCGAAATATCTTGATCAATTTTTAATCGATATCCATTCCTAAATTAGCGAAAATGACCACAGACCAATCGAAATATCTTGATCAATTTTTGATCGATATCCATTCCTGAATTAGCGAAAACAACCACAGACCAATCGAAATATCTTGTTCAATTTTTGATCGATATCCATTCCTAAATTAGCGAAAATGACCACAGACCAATCGAAATATCTTGATCTATTTTTTATCGATATCCATTCCTAAATTAGCGAAAATGCCCACAGACCAATCGAAATATCTTGTTCAATTTTTAATCGATATCCATTCCTAAATTAGCGAAAATGACCACAGACCAATCGGAATATCTTGATCAATTTTTAATCGATATCCATTCCTAAATTAGCGAAAATGACCACAGACCAATCG
>CALIAG010000432.1 GCA_938041325.1 uncultured Saprospiraceae bacterium
GAGTCAATGGTTAGGAACTTTTGCCTATCAAACACAAATGAAATTTTGGATATACGGAGTCGCTCTTTTCTTGGTAATCCTAGTTGCTCTTTTAACCACTGGCTACCACGCCCTAAAAGCTGCGACTAGCAACCCTATAAAGAGTATACGTTATGAATGACCGATTTTTTTGTCTTCAACAAAAAATGAATGCCCCAAATGGGCATTCAAGGGAATGAACGCAACGAACCCGAAGGGCGGAGTGTAAGCTCCGGTGGAGTGAACCGTGAAACGGACGGAAAGTTCTGAGGTAGTGAAGCGAGAAACGTGCGTGAAGTTCTGAGGTAGTGAACCGTGAAACAGATTTCAAAAAAAAATGACAATCAAAAAAAATAAAAGCCATGTTTAAAAACAATCTAAAAGTAGCCTGGAGAAACTTAATGAAAAACAGATACATTTCTGCGATTAACTTCATCGGTTTAGTTGTAGGAATGACTTCGGCAATTATGATCTGGAAATATGTCGCTTATGAAAACAGCTACGATAGTTTTCATGTTCAAGCAGAAGACATTTACAGAGTCCGTACAGATAGAGGAGATGGTAAAATGGAAAGTACTGAACCGGATATGCAATTTGCAGCAGGGGCAGCTTGTGCTGGACCTTTTTTGAAAGAAAAATTTCCAGAAATTGAAGGCTATGTCAAGTTAGCTAGCAGTGGAGGAGAAGTCTTGCATTCTGTTGGAGACAAATCTTTTGTTGAAAAGAAAGCGACCTATGCGACCAATTCCTTTTTTGAATACTTTTCTTTTAACCTTTTAAAAGGAGATCCTAAAACATGTCTAGCAGAACCTTTTACAGTAGTACTTTCAGAATCACAAGCCAAAAAATATTTTGGAGAAGAAGATCCTATTGGAAAAGATTTTACCAGACGAAATAGAGATGTCTATAAGGTGACTGGTGTTTTTGAAGACCCACCAGCAAACTCTCATTTGAAGTTTGATATACTACTTTCTTATGAGTCTTTCAAAACTTTTTATGATGGCGATGGACCGGAAACAGCCGCCTTTTGGGACGGGTTCTATACCTATTTAAAACTCAAACCAGGGACGGACTGGCAAGCATTGGAAGCTAAAATTCCAAGCGCTATTGAAGAAACCTATGGAGAAACAATGACCCAATACAATGCATGGGTTAATTTTCATTTGCAACCACTACCAGAATTGTACTTAACATCAAACTATCTTTTTGAAGCAGAGCAAACTGGTAATAAAAGAGCTGTAAATTTCTTGATGATTATCGGTGGTTTGATTTTGTTGATTGCATGGTTCAACTATGTAAACATGGCAACAGCGCGTTCCGAAATGCGTGCAAAAGAAGTTGGAATTAGAAAAGTTGTTGGGTCAACCCGTGGTGATTTGATTCAACAATTTATGCTAGAATCTGGCTTGCTTAACCTAGGAGCTATTGCGGTAGCTTTTTCCCTTTCTCAACTTTTATCACCCGTCTTTGAAAGATTTGTAGGAAAACAAATTGATGTTGCCTTTTATACAGATCCTTTGTTTTGGCTTGCTATTTTTGGTGTGTTTGTCATAGGTACAGTACTGGCTGGACTTTACCCGTCTATTGTTTTATCGTCATTCAAACCTATTGATGCCCTCAAGAATACAGCTGTGGGGAAATCGAAAGGAAGAGGTGCTTGGATGCGCAAAGGATTGGTCATTGGTCAATTTGCTGCTTCAGTAATTTTGATATCAGGCACCATAGTGATTTACAAACAATTGAGTCATTTACAAAATTCAAGTTTAGGAATTGATATTGATAAAACTTTAGTTGTAAAAGCACCAGCACAAACAGATTCTACTTATCAAAACAAATACGTTTCTTTTGAAAATAATATAAAACAATTGGCTGCAGTGGAAGAGATGACAGGATCTACTTCAGTTCCTGGTCAAGAATTTGGGTGGACAGCTGGAGGAATTAGAAAATGGGGTGCACCTGACAATGAAGGGGAAGGCGTCCACGCAATGGCAGTTGATTTTAGTTTTCCTAGAACCTATGGAATGGAATTGGAAGCGGGTCGTTTATTTATGGAAGACATGCACACTGATACAGCAGCTTGCGTAATAAATGAAACGGCAGTGAGACAATTAAAATTTAAAAACGCAGAAGAAGCTATTGGAGTTGATATCAATTTTTGGGACGATAAATACCGCATAGTCGGAGTTGTTAAAGATTTTAATCAGGAATCTCCAAAGTATCCAATTGAGCCACTTATTATGAAGCCTAAGCTTTTTGGAGAAGCACCAAATTATTTTTCTGTAAAATTGAATTCTGATAATATGGCTTCTTCAATTGCCGGAATAGAACAAGCATGGAATACTTCATTCTCAGGACTTCCTTTCGAATATTTTTTCTTGGATGATCACTTTGCAAAACAACATGAAACAGATCGTAAGTTGGGGAACATATTTGGTTTCTTCTCAATGATGGCCATCTTCGTTTCTTGTCTTGGTTTATTTGCCCTTGCTGCCTTTATGGCGGAGCGAAAAACCAAAGAGATTGGAATTAGAAAAGTACTCGGTGCTTCTGTAAGTAATCTGGTAGGCCTCTTATCAAAAGAATTTTTAATTATGGTATGCATTTCAATCCTAATTGCAGTCCCATTAGGCTATTGGGTCATGAATCAATGGTTAGATGATTTTGTTTCCAGAATACAAATTCAGTGGTGGGTTTTCGCACTCGCTGGAATTATAGCGATTATTATTGCTTTTGTTACCGTTGGTTTTCAGTCGTTCAAAGCTGCATCAACCAACCCGGTGACAGCGATAAAATCAGAATAGCATCACCCACTAAAAAACCAAAACAATGCTTAAGAATTATTTCAAAATAGCTATACGTTCTTTTATCAAAGAGAAGGGCTATAGTTTGGTTAATGTGCTGGGTTTATCTTTAAGCTTAGCTTGTACCTTGATTATTTTATTATGGGTACAAGATGAATATCAAGTTGATCGTTTCCATGAAAAAGGAGAAAGGATAGCTCAGGTGTTGAGAAATTATTCTAATGAGGATGGTAGTATTCAAACTCGAAAAGCAGTACCCTTTCCAGTTGCAAAAGCATTAGAAAATGAATTTGCAGAAGTAGAAAATGCGGCTGCCAGTTTATATCAATCGGATTGCCTTGCTGTGGATGGAGAAGATTCTTATTTGGTAGATGGAACCTATGCCCATTTTTCCATTTTCAATATTTTTTCAATTCCATTAATTGAAGGAAATACAACGAAAAAGGAAGACATCTTGGAAGGAGTATTTATCTCCGAGTCATTAGCTGAGAAATATTTTGGAACAGATTGGAAAGGCAATGTGTTGGATAAAAGTATTCTTTTGGAGGGAGGTGACTTAGGACAAGGAACATTTTCGGTTCAAGGGGTATTCGAAAATCTTCCTGATAATTCAAGTTTAAATTTTGACTTTGTAGCCAACATCAATCAATTCACGAAAAAGCATGAACGTTGGGCCAGTTGGGGTTCCAGCGCATATTATACTTATGCCTTGTTAAGTCCTAAGGTCGATTTTCAATCATTTGAGAAAAAAATCAGTGACCTAGTTCAGAAAAATGATGCGGACAATAAAATAACGCTTACGACGCAAGCATTTGAGGACAATTACCTTTATTCTAATTTCGAAGACGGAAAAGCAGTTGGCGGACGTATAGCATATGTGAGGATTTTCTTTTTTGCGGCAATATTTCTGTTGCTCATTGCTTGCATTAATTTTATAAACTTAACTACAGGCCGGTCCACCCACCGTGCTCAAGAAGTAGGAATTAGGAAAACCATCGGTGCCAACAAAAAAGAATTGTTTACTCAATTCATGGTCGAAACGGGTTTGGTTACCTTTATTTCTTTTTTTGCTGCAATATTGATTTCTGAATTGTTGATGCCTACAGCGAATGCGGTTCTTGGAAAGTCGATGTCATTTGACTATTCGTCTTTACAGTTATGGATGTCGTTTTTGATCATTACTTTCTCACTCACTTTGTTGGCAGGCATATATCCTTCTTTTATTTTATCTTCATTTTCAACCGTAAGTATTTTAAAAAATAAGTTATCGGAAAAATTTGGTTCTGGTCTTTTGAGAAAAGGATTAGTAGTCGTCCAATTCAGTTTAGCAGCACTCTTGTTGATTTCTACCTTTATCGTAAATGAACAAATTGGTTTAATCAAAAACAAAAATTTGGGAATGGATAGAAGCAGTATTTTGCAAATTGATGTGCCTAGTGTGCTTCGCGAGAAAACGGGAACGTTGATCTCAGAATTCCAAAAAGAAGCAAGTATTCTTTCAGCAACCAACCTTTCTTCTAATCCTATTCATATTGGTTTTGCCACAGATGATTTGACTTGGCCAGGAAAAGATCCGAATGATGAAACAAGAATAAAGATGCTGGACACGGACCTTTCCTTTCCTGATGTTTTTAAAACAGAAATGAATCAAGGAGAATTTCATTTCAAAAAAACAGACAGATCTGATGAAGACGCATTAGTGATCAATGAGACTGCCGCGAAATACATGGGATTGGAAAACCCAGTAGGAACGCAAGTGTCTTTGGGAGAAGATCCAATGACAATAATAGGAGTGATAAAAGATTTTCATATCAATTCTTTACATCAGAGCATTCAGCCATTGATGATTTTCAATGCACCTGATGCTGCAAGACAAATTTCAATAAGATATGTTTCAGGACAGGAAGAGGTCGCATTGAATGCAATCACGGCCATTTATAAAAAAATGGTTCCTGGAAAACCCCTCCAATATTCCTTTTTAGATGACAACTATGATAAGATGTACAAGAGTGAGTTGTTGATAGGAAAACTAGCAGATTTCTTTTCTTTCATCGCGCTTTTTATTTCATGTTTAGGATTATTAGGACTATCCGCATTTTCTGCTGAACGCCGAGCGAAAGAAATTGGAATCAGAAAAGTATTGGGCGCTTCTGTTGGAAATATTTTACATTTAATGACTAAAAACTTTATGTTCTTAGCAATGTTGGGTTTTGCTTTGGCAGTTCCGTTGGCTTGGTATCTGACCAATAGTTGGTTAGATGATTTCGTTTATAAAATAGAAATAAAATGGTGGATGTTTGCTGTGGCAGCCCTAATTTTGTCTGGGATTACCTTGATCACAGTTTTCTCACAAGGACTTCGAGCAGCATTGCAAAACCCCATAAAAGCCATCAATAAAGAGTAGATTGCCCAAGTTCATTACAGAAGATTTTTTTCTGTTTGACAGCCAATCTATTTGAATTATATAAGGAAAAGAAAGACCAGTAAGATGCTAATAAATTACTTTAAAATCGCCTTTCGGAATTTGGTGAAAAATAAAGCCTACACGAGTATAAACATTTGTGGGCTAGCCATTGGTATTACCTGCTTTTTGTTAATTGCTCAATACTTGAGACAAGAATACAAATATGATAAACATCATATCAATGGACAAAACACCTATGTACTTGCAACCGAATTTTCTCTTCCTGGAGAAACTTTCAATAGCTCGGTTACAAGCCCGCCTGTAGCAGCAGCGATCAAAAAAGATTTCCCCGAAGTAATCAACTCTGCCAGACTAGCTAATTTCTTAGAAGTCGAAAAATTTTTATTAAAAAAAGAAGACCAGTCCTTTTTTGAACCAAAAGGATATTTAGCAGATAGTACCTTTTTTCAAATACTAACTTATGATTTCCTCTACGGAGATCCTGCAACTGCATTGAATCAACCATTCACCATTGTCATTTCAAAGACGGTAGCAAAGAAGCTATTTGGCAAAGAAGATGTTTATGGCGAAAGAATGGAAGTAAGCAGTCATTTTGGAGATTTTGAATATAAAATTACTGGTGTCTTTGATGACGAAAAATACCAATCTTATATCGATGCGCAGATTTTTCTCAGTATGCAAAGCGGTCCGTATGTAAAGCGATTTGTGGATATGGATCAATGGGCGGGTGTGAATATTTTTCATACCTATTTGAGTATGGAAGAGACTGCTTCTATTGCTGACTTCGAAAGTAAGCTGCCGAATTGGTTAGAAAAACATGGCGGAGAGCAGCTTCGTTCTTTTGGGATTAGCAAAGAGTTCTTTTTAATGCCTTTGCAAGATATGTATTTCGATTATCCGGGTCGAAGACCCATCGGACCACTGGGGAATAAGACAAGCACGATCGTTTTAGGATGGGTGGCAATATTTTTAATTTTAATTGCATGTATTAATTTTATGAACTTGACAACAGCCAGGGCTACAACACGTGCCCAAGAGGTTGGTGTTCGAAAAGTTATTGGTGCAGATAAGAAATCACTGCTAACCCAGTTTATGAGTGAATCCTTTTTATTGGTTTTCGTAGCAGTCCTTTTTGGGTACTTTCTGGCTGAGATTTCATTGCCCTTTTTTAATGAAATAACAGGAAAAACGCTTGATGTGAACCTTTGGAATGATCCTGTACTCAGCATAGGAATTTTAAGCCTTATTGCGTTTTGTACAATAATTGCAGGCATTTACCCTGCGCTATATTTGTCTTCTTTTCAACCAGTGAAAATATTTAAAGGGAATTTTGGCAACCGTTGGTCAGTAGGAAGTATTAGGAAAGGATTAGTTGTCTTTCAATTTATTATTTCGATTGCTTTGATTCAAAGTGTATTGGTGGTAAATGAACAATTGAATTTTCTTCAAAACAAAGATCTTGGTTTTGATAAAAAACAAAAGATTTTCCTTCCCCTAAATACGAGCAATTCAAATGCAAACAATTCAATATTAAAGTCAGCTCTTTTACAAAATTCTGAAATTCAATATGCTGGTGCAACGGATGAATATCCAGGAGGCAATTCTTATAATGGGCTTCTTTTTTATCCCGAAGGAAGTGCGCCTACTGATAATGTATCAGCAGCAGTTTGTGATATAGACCCAGGGTTTTGCGAAGTGATGAATTATAAATTATTGAAAGGAAGGCTTTTTTCGGAAGATAGAATTGCTGATACGGTAAGAAGTGTGGTCATCAACGAATCTATGGTTTATGACCTAGGATTTGATCTGGATAATGCAGTCGGTAAAACGATTCAATGGGATTGGGATGGAATAACCTACGATCAAAATATTATCGGCGTAATTCAAGATTTTCATTACATCAGTTTATATCAGGAAGTTGGTAATTTTATAATGGCTTGGGATCCCAATACACCAAGAAGTTATATGGCCATTTCTACCAACACAAGTAACATCAATAACCTACTTGTGGATATAGAACAAACTTGGACGAAAATCAATCCTAATGAGCCATTTGATTATTTCTTTTTGGATGAAAAATTACAACAAACCTATTCGGCTGACCAACGCATTGCAAACGTAATCATGTCCTTCGCAATATTGATCATTTTCATCGCTTGTATGGGACTGATTGGTTTAGCCGCTTTTGCTGCAGAACGCAGGACCAAAGAAATCGGCATCCGCAAAGTACTAGGAGCCTCTTTCATGAATATATTGATTCTCCTATCTAAGGATTTTTTATTTCTCGTTGGAGTTGCTTTAATAATCGCTTCCCCCATCGCATATTATTTCATGGACAATTGGCTAGAAAATTTCGCTTACGCCATTAAACTTCAATGGTGGATGTTTTTAGTTGCAGGATTAATCTCTCTAGCCATAGCACTTTTTACCATAAGTTTCCAATCTATTAAAGCGGCAATTGTGGATCCAATACAAGCATTGAAGACGGAATAAAACGAGAGACCACTATTTATAAAATATCAAGATGCGTTATATCGTATCATCTTGCTAATCCTAAACAGCTTAAAAATCCTATTCAGACAAAAGGGAAGTATGAACACGATTTATAAGAAAAATAAGATAATCAAGATGCGCTATATCGTACCATCTTGCTAAACTTAAACAGCTTAAAAATCCTGTTCAAACAAAAAAGGATTCAAAGCCATAGAATAGCCGCAACACCGAAAGAATCCCGCTCTTCGAAAACCGTCAACCAAAAGAATTACGTCCTACCGAAAACCAAAAGATACACGCTATTCGAAAACCGAAAGAAACACGAACTAACGAAAACCGTCCATTTTCGAACACTCCACGTCCATTTCCGTACAAAAAATACCCCCCTTAAAAAGCGTAGTTAATATGTATTGATCTGTAAGTCAACAAGTTGCGTGTTTTGGCACGCGCATTGACTATATATAAGTGTCTGGATGTAGAATTATCCGATAAAAAATAGAAACTTTACTAATTTCACTGACAATACATAAACGATGGATCGCAAAATAGAAAAGAAGAAATGGCCCGTTCAAAGAATCGCTTTGTATTCAATTGCTCTTGCTGCAATCGCCTTTTTTGTACAAGCAATTTACAAGGATACAGGAACCACCCGCTTGAACGTAGAAACAGAAAGACTATTGATTGATACCGTTAATCGTGGCGTTTTTCAAGAATTCATTCCGGTCTCTGGTGTAGTTCAACCGATCAAAACAGTTTTCCTAGATGCAATGGAAGGTGGTCGTGTAGAAGAGCTATTCGTAGAAGATGGAGCCATGGTGAAAAAAGGACAACCTATTTTGAGATTAGTAAATACCGATTTACAAGCAAGCTATTTGAATCAAGAAGCAAGCCTTGTTTCTCAAATCAATCAAATACGGTCTACCTCTGTGATGATGGAGCAGCAAAGCCTGAATCTTAAAGAACAATCACTTGATGTAGATTATAGATTGGATCAACTAAACAAAGACTTGATACGAAACACAGCTTTGTTTCAGGATCAGGTGATTTCAAAAGTAGAGTTTGAACGTACTGAAGATGAGTATGAGCACCTACAACGTAGACGTAAAATGCTCAATCTTACTATGCAAAAAGATTCTCTTTTCGGAACCATGCAAAACCAACAAATGGATGCAACAGTTGGATTGATGAAACGGAATTTAGAATTTGCAAAACAATCCTTGGATAACCTTTTAATAAAAGCTCCTATTGAAGGCCAATTGTCTTCTTTAAATAAAGAAATTGGTGAATTGATTTCTAGAGGAGAAAATATCGCTCAAATTGATTTATTGACCAACTTTAAAGTGAGAGCAAGAATCGATGAGTTTTATATTTCTAGAATATTTCTTGGACAAACGGGTTCTTTCAAATTTGCCAACGATTGGTACGAATTGATCATCAAGAAAATTTATCCACAAGTAAGCAATGGTGCTTTTGAAGTCGATCTTGTATTTACCTCAACACCGCCTAGCACTATTAAAAGAGGACAAACCCTTTCCATTAAATTGTCATTGAGCAGCGAGAAAGAAGCGATGCTTTTAGCAAGAGGAAGCTTTTATCAAACCAGTGGAGGAAATTGGGTGTATGTCATTAATCAGGAAACTAAAACAGCTCATAAAAAAGAAATTAAAATTGGAAAACAAAATCCTAATTATTACGAAATCCTTCAGGGTCTAAATGAAGGTGATGTTGTCATCACCTCAAGCTATGAAAACTTTAATGACAAAGATGAACTGGTCCTCAAGTGACCAATTCTGTCAACCTGAATTCTTTAAATTAGATTTTGTTTTCCTTAAAATTGAAAAGACTTCATACGAAATTATTTAGCATAAAGTCTATAACCTTCAAATTAAATAAAATGATCAGAACTTCAAATCTTCAAAAAATCTACCGAACAGAGGAAGTAGAAACTACTGCCTTAAATAATGTAAACATTACCATCAACGAAGGAGAGTTTGTTTCTATAATGGGACCTTCTGGTTGTGGTAAAACAACACTGATGAACATTCTTGGACTGATTGACAATCCATCTGGTGGAGAATATCATTTCCTAGAAGAAGAAGTAGCTGGATACTCCGAGCGTCAAAGATCTAATCTTAGAAAGCACAACATCGGTTTCATTTTCCAAAGCTTTAATTTAATTGATGAATTAAGTGTTTATGAAAATGTAGAACTTCCAATGCTTTACACAAAAGTACCTTCCAAAGAAAGAAAAGAAAGAGTGGAAAAACTATTGGAAGATATGAATATGATGCACAGGAAAAATCACTTTCCACAACAATTATCGGGCGGACAACAACAAAGAGTGGCAGTAGCCAGAGCTATAGTAAATAACCCAAAACTGATCCTTGCGGATGAGCCTACTGGAAATCTGGATAGCTCAAACGGTGATGATGTTATGCAACTACTCGCTAGTTTAAATCAAGCAGGTACGACCATCATCATGGTAACGCACTCGCCTTATTGCGCAGAATTTGGCAACAGAATTATTAGACTTTTAGATGGTCAGGTGGTAAAAGAAAACATGGTGACCAAACACCACGTTTAGGCGGATTTAACAATTCCAAATATCACTTGAATCCTTGTTTTCAAATCTGTGGAGGTTTGATGAATTTTAAAGCTATACTTTGAATTAAAACTAAAGCTATGTTTAAAAACTATTTCAAAATCGCTGTAAGGAATCTCTTTAAGAACAAACTTTATTCCTTTATAAATATTTTTGGACTTTCCATTGGAATCGCAATGGCTTTGCTGATCATGCTATATGTGCAACATGAGACCAGCTTTGAAACATGGATTCCTGACTCAGAAAATATATATAGAGTCAATAGACAATGGAAAAAAGATGCGGATAGAGGTTCTGCTATAACACCGGGCCCACTAGCACCAACTTTAGTTGAAGAGTTACCAGGAGTCGTAGCTTCAACCAGGATTTATGACTTAGGAGAATCTTTACTCAGCACAGACCAAAAGAGTTTATACTTTGAAAAAGTAGTTTATGTAGACAGCTTATTCTTCAATACCATTCCATTTGATTTTAAATACGGGACTCGGGAAAGTTCATTAATGGACATCACTTCTGCAGTCCTCACCAAACAAGCTGCGGAGAAAATCTTTGACGAAGAAAACCCTGTAGGTAAAACGTTTAAACTCAATGGGGAAGAAGAATATGTAGTAAAGGGAGTTTTAGCATCTCCGAAAGGAAATACTCATATACAGCATGAAATCTACTTGATGTCTAATCAGTATTCTCCCTACTGGACTGGAAATAATGTGGTTTCCTATGTGAGGCTATTGCCGAACGTAAATACGGCAGATCTTGACGAAAAGATATCAGCAATTGCAGATAATTATATTAAAAAAGAATACGCCACATTTGGAGAAACACCTAGAAGTTTGCCATTGTGGAAACTGCAATCGCTTGAGACTATTCATTTGAATTCTAAGCACCTCGGATACTCTTCCATTCAATCTGGGGATAAAAAACGGATCAGTATTTTTACTTTTTTAGCGATTATAATTCTAGGGATTGCCTGCATCAACTATATGAATCTTTCAACTGCTCGAGCAACTAAAAGAGCATTGGAAGTTGGGATTAGAAAAGTGAGCGGTGCTACACGGATGCAGACCGTTAGTCAGTTCTTGATAGAAGCTGTATTACAAAGCTCTATTGCTTTGTTTATCGCAATTTTGTTGGCAGAAATGGCACTTCCGTTTTTCAATGAAATTACTGGCCGGGATCTTTCCGTTATAAATATGTTCAATGGCATCTTACCGCTTGGCTTGATTAGTATCGTATTCTTGGTTGGGATTTTAGCAGGGAGTTATCCTTCCATTTTTCTATCTCGTTTTACACCAGTTGATACACTCAAAGGAGCTTTACTAAAAGGAAAGTCTGGAAGCAGAATGAGAAAAGGCTTAGTCGTGACTCAATTCACGATGACCATAGCATTGATCATTCTGGTTACGTTCGTTTTTAGACAAGTAAACCACATGCTTAATCAGGATCTTGGTTTTAACAAAGACCAGATAGTGGTGATTTCTTGTAATACAGATGCTGGTATTGAAAATGTTACCAAGTTTAAAGATCAAATTACTCAAATCCCTGGCGTTATTTCTATAACTCAAGCAGGAAGACTGCCGGGCGAATTTACTCCTAATTATGGAGTACGTTTTCCAGAGACAGAAGAAGGGGAATACATCAACACGACTTTTGTAGATGCGGATTATGCAGAGACAATGGGTGTTGAACTGGTGGAAGGTCGCTTTTTTGACGCCAGTATTTCATCTGATACGGTAACCGCTTTTATTGTCAACCAACAATTGGTAAAAGATTACAATCTTGAAAATCCGATTGGAGCAAAAATCAAATTTTCTTTTGATGAAAACTTTGGAGAAATTATCGGTGTAATCAAAGACTTTCATTATGAAGGACTGGAATCAACCTTAAGCCCTTTACTGCTTTCTTCAAGAAAAGATATGGATTGGATTAATAAAAACGCGATTAAGATCAGTGGAGCAAATGTTTCAGAAACTATTTCTGGAATTGAGGCCTTTTGGAAAAATATTGAACCAGAACACCCGGTCCGCTATACTTTCCTAGATGAAGATTTCGCAGCACAATACGATGACCATAGACGCTTTGGCAAAACCATTGGCTATGCAACATTCCTAAGTATTTTAATTGCGGTGATGGGCTTATTTGGCTTGGCATCTTATACCGCTGAACAAAGGAAAAAAGAATTGGGAATCCGTAAAGTACTAGGAGCCTCTATCAATAGCCTTATGAATTTATTGGTAAAAGATTTTGTGAAGCTGGTACTAATAGCAGGACTACTTGCTTTCCCTATTGGCTATTTTTTATCCAATAATTGGCTCAAAGATTTTGCTTACCAAACCTCTATGTCCATAACTCCATTTTTAGTTTCAATTCTTTCGGCCATTGCTATTGCAGTTGTAACCGTTGGATTGCAGGCCTATAAAGCCTCTATTGCAAATCCTGTAGACTCTATTAAGTCAGAATAAAGAGCCAGTTGAATTTGTAAGATTGCTAAAAAACTAAAATTAAAAACAATGTTCAAGAACCATCTTAAAATAGCTTTCCGTAGTCTTCGTAAAAGAGCACTATTTAGTTCTATCAACACGATTGGATTAAGCATTGCAATTGCTTCAAGTATTCTTTTGTTTTTAACTTCTTTCCACGAATTGTCTTACGACAAATTTCATGAAGACTCTGATCGTATTTATAGAGTTTTTCACCACGATTATACGCCTGATGGAATTCAGAAGGGTAGCGGTTGGCCAACACCTTTTCAACCGGCTTTGAAAGAAGAGTTTGGCGATCAATTGTATGCAGCTCGTTGGAAAAACAATCAAGCAGCCATCGAATACGAAGGCAAATTATTCGAAGCCAATTTTAAGATGACCGATGAGGATTTCTTTGAAATATTTACATTCCCAATTTTAAAAGGAGATCCTACAACACCATTGAAAGACTTAGGTTCCATTGTCTTGGCGGAAAACTTAGTTGGAAAATTATTTCCAAATGAAGACCCGATTGGTAAGACGGTGACAATGAGTTATGACAATATCAAAAAGGACTTTATCGTCTCTGCAGTGATAGCTGATTTTCCAAATAATTCAACGCTGACCTTTACGGCACTTGCTCGATTCGAAAACGATGCAGATTATGCTCAGACTAAAGACATGTGGTCTGCTTTTCATCATAATGTATATGTGAAAATTAAATCAAAGATTAAAAAAGAGGTCTTGGAAAGTGCCATGTTGCCTTTTGCAAACGAAAAATTTACAGATGAGGAGGAAGAAGAAGGAGAACAGCCCGTTTACGCGGACGCAGATGGCAATACCTTCATTCCAAAACTTCAACCGATTACAGACCTCCATTTGAATTCAGCATTGAACGAAAGTACAGGGATGAATTTGAAAACAGTATTTCCATATGCATTATTATTGATAGGCATGTTCATCCTAATGATTGCAAGTATTAATTTTGTCAATCTCACATTAGGGAGTTCTGTAAATAGAGCTATGGAAGTAGGCCTAAGAAAAGTCTTGGGCGCAAATCGAATGCAATTGATCAGTCAGTTTTGGTGGGAAGCATTAATTGTGATTGGAATTGCACTAGGCTTAGGAATCACATTGGCACAATTGGCGATGCCGACTTTTAATAATTTTTTCAATGAAGAATTGAGTTTGGCCAATGCTTCTATCATTTGGATTTTGGCTTTAATTCTTTTAATGGTCGCTTTTATTGGTGGCGCTTATCCGGCGTTGGTTTTATCTAAATTTCAACCAGCAACAGTTCTTAAAAAACTAACTAATTTTCAAAAGCCTGGTAAACTCAGAAATTTTCTTGTCGTATTCCAATTTGCCATTTCAATATTATTGATCACTTGTACAATTGTTATCTACCAACAACTTTCCTTTGTACAAAATAAGTCATTGGGTTTTAACAAAGAAGAAGTAATGAGTATTCCGGTAGGGAATGAAATAGAAGGAAGAAAAGCCATTCAACGAATGCGGAATGAATTTTCTGGTGATGCCCATATACTTTCTATTACAGGCAATGATGGCAACCTAGGAATGGGGAAAGACCTGTCAACTAGCCGAACGGGTTGGGGGTTTAGTTATAAAGGTGAACCTGTTTTTACAATGTTCCAAAGTATTGATTACGACTTTATAAAAACCCTAGACTTAGAGTTGATTGCGGGACGAACATTTGACCCCAACAGACCTACAGATACCATTGATAAAATGATTATCAATGAAACTTTTGCAAAGTCCTTAAACATAGATCTAAATGATCCTTCTACAATGAAGTTGGATACTTCAGCAAGTTTTGAGGTATTAGGAATCATAAAGGATTACCATTTTGATGGTTTAAAAGAAGAAATTAATCCCTTGTCTTTAGCCATAGATAAAAAATATGGAATAGAATATATTTTAGTGCGAATGGCTCCTCAAAATATGACACAATCTGTAAATAGATTAAAAGCGCTCTGGAAAGAAATTGCACCCCGCACAGAATTTGCCGGTTCTTTTTTAGATGAAAATACAGAACGTCTATATAGAGATGAACAACGCTTAAGTACAATATTATTGATAGCAGGCAGCTTAGCGATATTCCTTTCTTGCCTTGGACTTTTTGCTATAGCACTATTGACTATTGTACAAAGAACAAAAGAAATAGGCATCAGAAAAGTATTGGGAGCATCAGTCCCAAATATCGTTAAACTACTTTCTACCGATTTCTTAAAACTGATTTTGTTTTCAACGATCATTGCCGTCCCACTTTCATGGTATTCTATGAATCAATGGTTACAAGACTTTTATTATAGAATTGAGTTTCCCTGGTGGGTTCTTTTTGTAGCAGGTATATTAGTTGCTTTTATTGCTTTGACTACGATTAGTTTTCACTCTGTGCGCGCAGCCTTAGCGAATCCTATTAATTCGTTAAAAGATGAGTGAGTGATCCCGAAGGGTGGATGCATCAAAATGCATCCAAACGAACGAACGCGAAGCGCCTCTTCAGAACCAAAAAAACGAACGAACGCGAAGCGCCTCTTCAGAACCAAAAAAAACGAACGAACGCGAAGCGGCCCTTATAGAACGATCCCCAATGAATTAACGCATTTAAAGCTTTTAAACAATTTCATAACTTCATTCAAAACTTAAAATTTATCGATTAGAGATTTACATTTTTATGAAAAGCGCAGCAGTGAAAACTGCAAATCGATATTTAAGAACCTTTAAAAATTAAGCTTATGAATACTTTACTAATCGTTAGAATCTGCGTGACATTATTTATGATGTTAGGAGTTGGTGTGTTGTCTTCACAAACACCGATCAATCCTACTAAGGAGAAAAAGAAAGAAGACAATAGCATTCATTTAAAAATCAGTTATACTACTGAAGTAGAAACAGATCAAACTTATACGTTTGATGGTAGTTATGATTTTAGTAAACTAGGACGGATAGACGAATACTTGACGGATAAATTAGGCAAACCAGATGATGTGGATAATGACGATTCAAAAACTTGGATTCTTGGAGAAGACAAGGAGGAGTCTTTTGAAATTAAAATTCGGGAAAACGGTTTGAAAATTTCTGGTTCAATAAACGATGAAACCATCAATCTTGTAAAAGAAATGGTATCAGATATCAAAGAAGAATTGTAAGCAATTGCTTAGCTGTTTTTTAAAGTCAATTCAAAGCTAGCTAAGTATTCATCAATAAACTCTTCCATCCGTTTTCGACGGTATTGCATAACCCAACGGGGATGAGGCAAAGGAAGGATTTTATCAAAAATACCTAATTGATTATTCAAGTTGTCAAGGTATTTGAAGTTTTTGCCACGGCCTAAGCAAATGGCTATATTGCCACGATGGCCGAACTTATATTGCGTATGTAAGTTGTACTCAATATGCTTTTGAACAGCTTTTTGAAGTTTTTTATCATCATAATAATTGACGTTTATACCATTGGTGATAAAACCTAGCGGACAAACGGAGGTAATGTAAAAATCTTTGTAAAACTGCTCCGGTCCTCCATAAGCTTGGATGAAGTTATAAACAAAGACAGAAGAAAGTTCTTGTCGTTTTTTGAAATCATTTTGAATGCCACAGTCTTCCTGTAAACGAATAGGATCTGTAAAAGGCACACCAGTAATGCCAGCGCCCATTCTTCCTGGATTTATTCCAAACAAAAAGATTCTTGGACGATTGTCACCATAGAATTTTTTGTGAAAAGAATCCATTGCGGAACGGGTGTCTTCTCCCGAAAAAGGATAGAGCAATTCAAAACCTTTTGGTAACTTCCAATCTGGATTCAATGAATAATTAAATGAAAGTACTTTTTTGCCAAACGTCATTGAGCTTGTTTAAAAAAAAATAGTAATAAGATATAAAAGCGTTTAAATAAATTCTTATGATAAAGCTAACAAATTTAGAGCGGTATTACCGCAATGGTTTTTCTAAAAATTGGGTCCTGCGGGGAATCAATTTAGAAATTGAAGAAGGGGAATTTGTAACCATTATGGGGCCATCCGGAGCAGGTAAAAGTACCTTGCTTAATGTTATTGGAATGCTCGAAAAACCAGATAATGGAGAGTTTGAATTTCTTAATGAACCCGTGCATAAGTTTAAAGAAAGACAAAGAAACGAACTGCATAAATCCTATATGGGATTTGTCTTTCAAGCCTATCACTTAATTGATGAGCTTACCGTATATGAAAACATAGAAACACCTTTGCTTTATAGAAACGTAAAAAGCAGTGAGCGAAAAAGTATGGTAGCTGATATTCTTGATCGTTTCAATATCGTTGCGAAAAAAGATTTATTTCCTCATCAATTATCCGGAGGTCAGCAACAGTTGGTTGGTGTGGCAAGAGCGATCATTAGCAAGCCCAGATTGCTTTTAGCAGATGAGCCTACTGGTAATCTCCATTCTTCTCAAGGAGAAATGATTATGGAGTTGTTTCAAAAATTACATCAAAGTGGCGTGACCATAATTCAAGTTTCCCATTCTGATAAAAATGCTTCTTACGGTTCTAGAACGATTGAACTGTTTGATGGCTATGTCCGAACGGATACCAAGCATGCTCCATTGGACGTGATGTCAACCTAGTATATTACACTAGTTAACTATATCTATCTCTCTTACAAGGCCTGATTCTCAAATCAGGCCTTTGTTTTTCACTGGAAAATAACAGATGAAAAAAAGAAGAAAGAGTTAACCACGAATTCATGAATTAAAATCGAAAGATCGAAAAGGGTTTATCACGGATGCCCAGATTAAGAGCGTGAACCGCTAGCGGCCTAGAATCATCTTGCTCATCCTGAAAAATCTTAAAAATCCTGTTCAAAGAAAAAAGGAATCAAAGCTTCAAAACCGAAAACCAAAAGACTCACGTCCCAAGAAAAATCGAAAGAATCACGATATTCGAAAACCGAAAGACACACGTCCCAAGAAAAACCGAAAAACTCACGTTCTACGGAAA
The DNA here is from genome assembly GCA_938041325.1 of uncultured Saprospiraceae bacterium. Lineage (GTDB taxonomy): Bacteria > Bacteroidota > Bacteroidia > Chitinophagales > Saprospiraceae > CALIAG01. The sequence continues at coordinate 17,792 of CALIAG010000432.1, forward strand.
ACCAAAAGAAACACGAGATTCGAAAACCGAAAGAAACACGTCCAAAGAAAAACCGAAAGAAACACGATATTCGAAAACCGAAAGACACACGTCCTACCGAAAACCGAAAGACAGACGTCCTACCGAAAACCGAAAGAAACACGATATTCGAAAACCGAAAAAAAACACGCTATTCGAAAACCGCCCTCCCTAATTCAAAATCAAAAACTCCGTCCTACGATTATTCTGCCTCCCTTCACTAGTCTCATTGCTATCAATTGGAACGGTTTCCCC
>CALIAG010000433.1 GCA_938041325.1 uncultured Saprospiraceae bacterium
AAAAGAGATGTTTTCATCGTTGGGAGAGAGGCTTTTATGGAAAAAGAGTTCGTATTTATTTTCTAAATGATGCTTTAATAAATCTAACAATACGCCGTTTTGAAAAACACCTCCACTAAAGGCAATTTTTTTAATTTTTAAAAGATTTGCAAAGGCTTCAATGGATTGGATAAGTGAAAAGTGAAACTTAGCGGCGATGAAGTTGATAGGTCTATTTTGTTGGATGTCTTCAATAATACCGGATAGAATTTCGTCAGTAGAAATAGTTTGTTCAGCCGTAAGTTTTGAAAAATAAGAAGTCTGAAAATCCAAACCATGTTTTTTGAAATAATCCAGTGCTAAATTTTCCAAAAGCATGGCTGCCTCGCCTTCGAAACTTTGTTGGTCACAAATGTTTAACAAAGCGGCAACAGCATCGAAGAGCCTGCCGATACTTGAAGATTTTAAAGGACTGCTTTTGGCAATCATTTTAGAATAAATATTCCATTCTTGTTTGGTAAATTTTTCTTTTAATAGTTCTAAACCAGCTGGACTATTTTTGCAAAGTGCTATGGCGGAAATTCTAGGTTCTTTTGGCATTTTATTTCCTAAAATGAAATCAAAATAGGAGAGCTGTCCGCAGCGTTTAAATTGATGGTTCTTATAAGTGAAAAACTCACCGCCCCAAATATTTCCATCATCTCCTAAGCCTGTCCCATCCCATATGACTCCAAGAATGGATTCTTCAGTTTGGGTTAAATTGCATTCACCCAAGACCGCTGCAAAATGTGCAATATGGTGTTGGACCTTTAGTACTTGGAGATTGGAAGTGGCAGCTAATTGTTCCGCAAATTGGGTAGAAGGATAATCAGGATGGGCATCAGAAATTATAACCTTAGGTTTACTTTTAAATAAATTAAAAAAGTGTTGAATGGTATGTTCGTAATTTTCTGTTGTTTCAAAATTTTCTAAATCACCTAAATACTGACTAATAAAAACATTGCCTTGGTGCAAAAAAGTAAAAGTGCTCTTGAGCATAGCTCCAGTTGAAAGCACAGTCCGGGTTGAAAAATTAGAATTTGGACTAATGTAAGTTGGGGCCCAACCTCTGGAGCGCCGAATGATAATTTTCTGTTTTTTAAAATAAGAAAATCGAACCACACTATCGTCTTGTGGAACAACGATTTTGCGGTCATTTGTCAAAGTGAAATCAGCAATGGATGATAGCTCCGTCAATGCTTTTCTGTCCTCAAAAATAATCGGTGCATTACTAATATTTCCACTCGTGGCTACAATAGGTTTATTGAAGTTGTCCAATAGTAAATCAAATAGTGGAGTATAAGGAAGTAAGACTCCAATCTGATTTAAATTGGGCGCAATATCGTCCAATTGCAAAGTTGATTCGGAAGTGTCTTTTAAATTTAAAATAACGATTGGAGCCACTACACTTTCCAACTCTTTGGCTTCTATTTCAGTGATTTCAACTTCTGATTTTAATAATTGTAAATCGGGAAATAGCAATGCAAAGGGTTTGTCGGGGCGGTGTTTTAATTGACGTAATTTTTGAATGGTTTTTTTATTGGTCGCATCGCAGGTCAATAAATATCCACCAATACCTTTAATGGCAATGATTTTTCCCTCCTCCCATTGGTGACATATTTCCTCAATAATTTCAAATGAATTTTGAGAAATTTTAATTTTATTGTTATCAAATAAATAGAGTTGAATTCTACAATTTGGACAGGAGTTGGTTTGAGAAAAATAACGACGGTCACTAGGGGAGTGGTATTCCTTCAAACAGTTCTTACACATTTGATTGTATTGCATGGTGGTTGCAACTCTATCGTAAGGCAAACTTTGGATGATAGAATAGCGAGGACCGCAATTGGTGCAAGTGATAAAAGGATATTTTGAACGGCGGTTCCTTATCTTGATAAGTTCTTTATGACAACTCGTGCACATGGCAAAATCAGGAGTCAACAATAGATTTGCAACCCCTTTTTTTGAGCTTTGTTTAATCAAGAAATCAGTGAATTTTTTTTCTCCTACAGCGGTAATTGTAGAAGCAGTAATTTGTGCTAATACGGGAGCTTGCTCTATTATCTTCTCTAAAAAAAGCTGACTTGTTTCTTGGTCGGCATTGATTTCAATATGTACTCCGTCAATAGTATTGCTGACCCAACCCTTTAAATTTTCAAGGTTTGCAAGCCTATAAATAAACGGACGAAATCCCACTCCTTGAACTTGCCCTTCGATATGTAGATGCCAAGTATTCACAAGTGTGAAAGATAGCGATTGTTTGGGGAATTATGGACTATTTCGATAGAGAATCAAGAGGTATTTTCCGCTTACTCTCTTTGCTTATTTTCGAGATTAATTCTCATTTTTTCAACCATTGCTTTTAGCTCTTCCAGATAGTCGCAAGCCATGTAATGACTGAACCCTGTTAGCGTTTTAAATTGCAAAAGCGAATGAGGATCTTCACAGGATTCTAAATTTGATTTCATTTCATCCATCGCAAATAGATCGTCCTTTTCACCGTGTAAAACGTAAGTTGGAATCTTAATTTCATGGCTTTTATAAAAGCCTGCAATTGGAATTGCGGCAGCGAAAAGCTTGGAATATTTATTCGCAAAACGCCAAGCTCCGATTCCTCCATTACTATATCCAGTAATGATAATTCTATCCGGATCCACTGGCCAATATTTGATGAGCTGTTTGATCAAACGCACCAACCGCTTTTCATTTTTCCGATCAACCCACTGCAATCCATCTGCTGATGGAGCAATGACAAAAGCGTCCAAAGTATCAAAAGCCGGAAAGGCCAAACACTCGCTGTATTCTAAGTAAGCCTCGTCATTTCCAGCCCAATGCAAAGCGATAACCAATGGAGCTTTTTTACCCTTTTTGGATTCAGGAATTTTTGCATGAATATTCCACAATTCACCATCTGTCATTTTGAAAGCGTGATTGTATTTTCCAGGCTTGATAGGAAAATCTTTGATTTCTGAATTTTTAATGGTAGGAATAATTTCTACTTCGGATTGAGCGTTGAGAAAAAAAGAAGCAAACAAGATAAAGAAAAGCATACATTGACTTTTGGATATCATAATAATTAGAAGTTTAAGGTTAAAAATTAAATACAAAAAAATTGCTCAGTGAAAACGGAGCTCAGTACTTGATTTTTAAACTACTATAATATTAGAAGTCAGATGGTCGTGTAATTTAAGTTGTTTTATTGAGGCTTGCAAGTTTTGTTTGAAACGGGCTTTTAATGTTGCAAGCTTTATTCAAAAAATGGTTGATTAAATATTAAAATAAATCGTTCTACTCGTTAAAATCATCAAATGATTCTCCATCATACTTATACACTCCACTCAATGAGCCAAACCAAATATTTCTATCCTTATCTTCCATTATTCCAAAAAACATATTTTCTGCTGCTTTGATTTCAGTAGGCAACGCTTCTTCGTTTTGCAAGGCGTTTTTATCATAACGAGATATAGCCCAAGAATTCGAATTTCCATCACTATTAACTGATGAATTCGTCCAAATATTATGATCCTTATCTTCATAAATATAACCAACAAAATTCTTTGTAAAACTTGTAAAAATGAGACCATTAAAACGAATAAGTCCATCATTTCCGCCAAACCAAATGTTCCCTTCTTGGTCTTCAATTATTGAACGCACATTGACCAACGGTTGGGCTTCCTGATTGACGATTTTCGTAAATTCTTTCCCATCAAATGAACAGGCATTGCCACGAGTACCGATCCAAAACCTTCCATTTTGATCTTCAACGATCGAATTAATATCATCATCAGTCAGACCTTCTTTCATAGTAAAATTAGTAAAAGAAGTCCCATCATATTTGCTGATTCCACCTTGAGTGCCGATCCAAATATTGCCTGCTTTATCTTCCATTATACATCCAATGCTATTGTGGACCAAACCTTCTTGCATAGTGATATTAGTAAAGGATTTTCCATCATAGCGGTACAAGCCAGCGCCAACGGTGCCGAACCATATGTCTCCTTTTGTATCTTCTAACATGGCGAAGACACGGTAACGCCTCAAACCTTCTTTATTGGTGTAATTCGTAAAGCCATCTTTTTGATTGTAATGCATAATACCTTCCCAGGTTGCCAACCAAAAATCCCCTTTTCGATCTTGGATAATATTTCTTGTAATACTTTTTGGGCCTTGAGTAGAATGCACGATTTGGGTTCCCGAAAAATAAGGATCTTTTTCAAAGATGTAATTTTGCTCTGGCTTTTCTGTCTCCGTTGATTTATCTGTCTTGTCAATAGACTCTTTTGGCTGTTCTATTTTCTGTTGACCATTG
>CALIAG010000434.1 GCA_938041325.1 uncultured Saprospiraceae bacterium
TGCTTTTTATTTTAGACAAAGAGGTCGATTATCAATCTGTAGAAGAGTTGGAAAGTGCCTGTCTAAATTGGCAGAATTACGGATTGAATCAATTCCTCAATCTATATCCAGAACCTAGAGAAGCTATTGGCGATCTCAAAATTCCTTTCAATAATTTTGCGACAGCTTTAAACAACCTTAGAAATACCAAAGGTGCAACTGTTATTTATAATAATAGTGACCAAACGGATATTAATCTTGGTCAAATAAATCGATTGCAAAATTTACTTGCTAATAAAGAGGGACAGTTAAATGCACTAGACTTTGAGAAGAAAAAGGCAATGGAGGAGCTAATCGCAGCGAAGGACAAATATTCTAATAGCAAATCTGCAAAGGATTTAGAAGGATTGACCAGAGCCAGTCGAAAGAAAAGTTCTATTGATAAAAAAATTAGAGAGGTAAATTTAGAAGTCAAAAATATTAAGGAAGAATTAGCTATCTATCAAAAACAAAATAAACGCCCAGCTGCTCCAAGCACAATTCCACCTAAATACAATTTGCAACCCGTAAGAAATAGTCTCACTGAATTGCAAAGTGCTGTCGATAATTGGAAGATAGATAACTTGGGCTATTCTCCTCTGAGTGGTACTGTTGTTTTTCCAACTGACTACAAAGGTGCGGAACAATATTATCAAGAAGGGGAAACTGTTTTGACGATCATTCCAGTTCAAGGAGATAAGATTGTAGCTCAAGTGAAAGTTACTCCTTCTCAATATAGAAACATCAATTTGGACGATCCTACGATGATTCGATTGGATATTTCTAATCCAGAAGAAGAAGGGTACATAGAAGGAGTTGTGGTTTCAAAAGGCGCATCGCAAACACAAGACAAAAAGTATATTATTCAAGTCGGTCTTCCATCTGGTTTGGTTACAAATAAAGGGATCAATATCAGCTTTAATTCGAAAATGTATGGGCAAGCGGAGATCATTACTGCAAAAAGGCGTTTTTCTGAGCGCTTTATCGACCAAATTAAGACGATCTTTAATTAAGCGTTTACCTATCGCATTCCTTTCCTGCTTTTCTAATTTTTAGCTAACTTCCCGTCAATGAAACGGTTTCCATACATTTTGACGAGGGTAGCTGGATTGTCATTTAATTCCATCTTACAAAAAGAAGAAGCTTTTCTTTTAGCGCTTGAGAAATACCTTGTTGCAAAAAAGGAAGTAGAGCGATTGAGGTTGGAAACTTTTGCTTTTTGTTCTTCAAAATCTAATCCCTCAAAAAAGACTAAAAGTGGGTCTGTACTTAAGTTGATATTGGCAAGCATTCAATACGAAAAATCAATTTCAACTACAAAATTAGAAAAACTTAAAAGGATTGATGTTTCGAATCTGGAATTATCGTCTTGCATTAAATCTTATGAAACCTACCTTTCGGAGAAAAATAAACTGGCTAAAATCGAAGCTGTTTTTGAAAATGATTATAAAAAAGAATTAGGCAGACAACGATTAAATTTAAAGGAGATCGCCTCCAATTCTTTATTCGAAAAGGGATTGATTCAATCTTCAGAATCGATTTATACTCGTGCGAAAAGTTACCACTCAAAAGCTATTGCTGATTTTAGAAAAAAAGAATTTCAAACTGAAAGAACCTTGTGGCAGTATGCTGCCCGTATGGCGGCGAAAGTCAGTCCCTTTAGTACTTTTACTTCCTTGGCACTTCATGAATGGGAAAACGTAGGTCAGGGAATAAGTTTAGATGATGGTCAAGTAGAAAGCCGCTTCTATTTAAACAATGCTTTATTGCTTCACTTTCAAGAAATATTGATTCGAGTTCCAGGTTTTGCGGAACAGATGAATGTCGTTTTAAACCCCCTTGTGTTTTCCAAAAATAAATCTTACCACTATATACTCAACTCCCGAAATGTAGAATCACTTCAGGAGATTGAGGCAAACGGAATTTTAGATTTTCTTTTTGAAAAATTGAGTAATAAAAGCGAAATAAATTTCAGCAATTTAGTAAGCAGTCTGTCAGAGTTGGTTGATGCTGAAACCCAACAATTGCACTCTTATCTTTTAGAATTAATAGCCTATGGTTTTTTAGAATGGAAATGGGGAATTCAAAATACGGCTATCCATTGGCCCAGAGAATTATTGGAGTTCTTGAAGAAACTTTCCTTAAAAAATGATTTAGAATTATTCAGGATCAAATTCACGAAAATCGTTGAACAAGTTGATGGACTGTCTCAATTGGATGTTGAAGAATACAGAGAAGTTAGAAGGTTAATCTATCAGAATCTAAAAGAGGAAAGCATAAAGCTTATAGCTTCTTGGCCCGATGAAGAAATTAATCTCGATAAAGGATTTAGCAGGTTTACAACAGAAGGGTTTCCTTTTAAATTGGAAAAGTTGATTTATGAAGATTCTAAAAAACAATCTAATATAGAGTTATCAAAAGAGGAGCTAGATCAAGTCATTGAAAAAGCCCACGCCTTTAACGAAATGGTTTTTCCGTTATTGGAATTCACCTATAAACAGGATATTAAAACCCATTTTCTGAAAAGGTATAAAGATCAGGAGAAGGTTGCATTGATTGATTTTTATAAAAGCTATTTTGATCAAAAGAATAATTCAACCCGAGCAGAAAGAGAACCCAACCTTTTAAGAGAAGAATGGAAAAATATATTTGCTGCGCAGTATTTACAAAAAGAAAATAATTCAAGCGTTCATTTGAGTTTAGCAGATTTACAAGATTGTACGAATGAATTGAATATTGATAAGCCTCAAATGGAATCCAACTCTTTTGGGATACTTTGCATGCCCTTTTATGAAAACAACCAACTGAAAGTTTTTCTAGATGCTTCCTTCACCGGTTTTGGGAAAATGATGGGACGTTTTCTGCACCTTTTTGATAATACTGTAGCGGAAGAAATTAAAAATTGGAACAAGTCATTTGATACCGATGATATATGGTTGGAATTAAAGGACGCTACTTTTTTTAATGCAAATTGCCATCCTTCTTTATTGGAATTTGATTTGAAAAGTTCAGGTTTTGACAATGACGAAACTAGGCCCAGCATTTCTGTTCTTGATATGGAAGTCCTTTTTGATAGAGGGAAGGATGAATTGGTCTTGGAAGAAAAAGGAACGGGTAAGAGGATTTTTACTTTTGATTTTGGTTTTGAAATCTTGGAAAGCCGCTCTCCTATGTATCAAATGTTATTGGGGTTTTCCAAACCAAGCTTCCGGCATTCCGATATATTAAAGCCATTGAATG
>CALIAG010000435.1 GCA_938041325.1 uncultured Saprospiraceae bacterium
TTTAATAAAAATCAAACACAATTTCATATGCCAGATTTATCAGTAAACTTCGCAGGAATTAAAGCACCAAATCCTTTTTGGTTGGCATCAGCGCCACCAACAAATTCTGGCTATCAGGTAATGAAAGCTTTTGACGCAGGTTGGGGTGGAGCAGTTTGGAAAACACTGGGCGTTCCGGTGATAAACGTTTCGAGTCGCTATGGTTCCGTGAATTATAGGAATACAAGAATGGCTGGATTCAATAACATTGAATTGATAACAGATCGACCATTAGCAGATAACCTCAAAGAAATTGAAGAAGTCAAAAAATATTTTCCCAATCATGCAGTGATCGCCTCTTTAATGGTGGAAACAAAAGCGGAATGGGAACAAATAATAAAAGACGTTGAAAATGCAGGAGCAGATGGCATTGAATTGAATTTTGGTTGTCCACACGGAATGTGCGAAAGAGGAATGGGGTCAGCCGTTGGTCAAGAACCAGCCGTTTTAGAAACCATTGTAAAATGGGTAATGGAATTTGCAAATATTCCAGTGATTACAAAATTGACACCGAATATCTCGCATATTGTTGATCCAGGATTAGCGGCTGCAAGAGGAGGGACGGATGCACTTTCCTTAATCAATACCATCAAAAGTATCGTTGGAATTGATTTGGATACTTATGCACCTTATCCTGTTGTAGATGGGAAAGGAACGAATGGAGGATATTGCGGTCCTGCTGTGAAACCAATCGCGCTCGAGATGGTGAAAGAATTGGCGAAGCATCCTGAAATAAAAAACATTCCTATTTCTGGAATTGGTGGAATAGAAACTTGGAGAGACGTTGTAGAATTTATTTTACTCGGAGCTTCTTCGGTACAAGTATGTACATCAGTGATGCATTATGGTTTTGGTATTGTACGTGAAATGGAACGAGGAGTATTGGACTTCATGACGGAAAAAGGATACGATACCATTTATGATTTTGTAGGCAAAGCATTGCCAAATGTAACAGAATGGAAACACTTGAATTTGAAACATAAAGTTGTTGCAAAAATAGACCCTGCAAAGTGCATCGGTTGCGAATTGTGTTACATAGCTTGTGATGATGGCGCTCACCAAGCAATAAAATTACAAACAGTTGAAGGGATTAGAATACCTGAAATTATTGATGAAAATTGTGTGGGTTGTAATCTTTGTTCACTAGTTTGTCCAGTTGAAGAATGTATTACAATGGAAAAAAGAGATGATGGTACTGAGCACGTCACATGGGATGAGCGTTCGAAAGCCAATACCATTCCAACGACTTTCAATGACGATAGAGCAGGAGGAAAAGGACATTTTGTCCCAACAGTTCAAGATGCATTAAAACATAGAAAATGATAGATGAGTTTATGGCTGAAGCGATTCGGCAAGCGCGTAAAAGCTTAAAGGAAGGAGGGATTCCAATTGGTTCAGTCTTGGTTAGAGACAATGAGATCGTTGCTGTTGGTCACAACAAAAGGGTGCAAGAAAAGAATCCTATCCTTCACGGGGAAATGGATTGTTTGAACAATGCAGGCCGTATTGGCTCTTATAAAAATACAGTAATCTATTCTACGCTGATGCCTTGCTACATGTGTGCAGGGACCATCGTTCAATTCAATATCCCTAAAGTAATTGTTGGGGAAAACAAAACCTTTGACGGAGCTTGGAAATTTATGGAAGAGCATGGGGTAGAAGTGGTCAATTTGAATTTGCCAGATTGTGTTGAAATGATGGAGAATTTTATTAAAGATTCCCCTGAACTGTGGTTTGAAGATATTGGCGAATTGTAATTGATTTCTTAAATAGCGAAATTCCAACTTTGGTTTGATGCTAAGCAACTCCGGATTGGATTTTTTCTAATCTATTTTCCCTCATAAACATAAAAAACGGAAAAGTAAACGCAATTGCAATCATAAAAGTCAATGGAATTAAAATCCACCAAAATTGAATCTTCAATCTCAAGGATTCCGAAATCATCCATACAAAAAAGGTGAAAGCAACAACTGAAATATCTGCTACAATCGATTTAGCAGGAAAAGTAGTCATCGTTTCCGCGATAAAATTGCTCATAGTAGTATCTGCGGCAGTTTGAAAAAACTGAATGTTGTAAAACCAAGTGGCACAGATTCCAAGAATAGAAAGGATGAGGTAAGTGTATTTTCGTTTCATAATGAGATTTACTTTGTTATGTATTCCATAAATTTTTCAGGTTTAGACAATGGTGTAAAACCAAATTTGGTATATAAACCATTCGCATCTAAAGTCTTTAAATACCAGGATTTTACTTGCTTGTATTCTGGATGATTGAATAGCTTTGACAACAAAAGCTTGGAGTATCCATGTCCTCTGTGTTCAGGATCTATAAAAACATCCATCAAATAGGCAAAGACCAAACGATCAGAGATTAACCTCGCAAAGCCGATTTGTGTGCCATCCAAATAAAGGCCAAAACAATCCGAATGATCAATCGAAAGTTGAACTTGTGCTTTGGTCCGACCCTCAGACCAATAAGCTTTGGTGAGAAATTGATAGATAAATTCAACGTCTAATAATTCTTTGTCATCTGATATTTTTATATTCTGTTGCATACCAATTACTTTTTCATTGCCAATTGAAAACGTCTGTATAAACGACTTCCAATAATACAATTAATCTTCCGAATTCTAATATTCTATTCTAAATCTAAATACATTCTTTTCACTCAAAGGAGTTTTAAATGTCGCAACTGAGATCAAATAACTAGACAGACTTGTCTAGTTGTAAACATTGTTCTATATTTGAAATATGAAGACATCGGATACCAGGCAAAAAATAGTTAATACTGCTTCTAATCTGTTTTATAAAAACGGTTACAACCTTACGGGAATAAATGAAATTATCTCCGAAGCGGGTATAGCCAAAGCCACTTTGTATAGCCATTTTAAATCTAAAGAAGACATCTGTATTGCCTATCTACAAAATATGAATGAAACGTTTTTAAATGACATAGAGGCATTTTGTCGGTCCAAAAAGAAAGGGAAAAACCAATTGCTAGGCATATTCGATTTTCTACAATCCTTTTTTAAAGAAGACGATTTTAATGGCTGTTGGTGTATCCGGACAGTATCTGAGATCCCAAGAGAGAATGAAAATATTCTATCCGAAATACAAAAACAAAAGCGAAGGTTTCTTGATTTGATCAAATCTTTGGTTCAAGATAATTTACAATTGTCTGCTGCTAAAACAGAATCATGTTCTAAACATATTTACCTCATGTATGAAAGCGCAGTTGCAGAAAGTCATCTCCACAAAAGCGATTGGCCTATAAAATCTGCTAAAAATTTAATCAAAGAAATACTTTAAAAAAATTTATTACCAGCAAGACAGACCAGTCTGTCTATTTATTAATTCAAATACATTTTAATTATGACAAATTTTCAAGGCAAGACCGCTATTGTAATTGGTGGCACAAGTGGTATCGGAAAGGCAACAACACTTGACTTATTGAGCAAAGGTGCAACCGTTCACATTATTGGGAGAAACCCACAAAAAGTAGAGGATCAACCGAATCTTCACAAACATAAAATCGACATCACAAGCGCAACAGATCTAGAGGCCTTGACAACTAAAATTTCTGCTTTAGGAAATGTAGATTACTTGGTCAATGCTTCTGGTATTTTTGGACCTAAGCCTTTTCTTGATCACACGAAGGCGGATTACGATTCTTACTTGAATCTGAACAGAGGTTTCTTTTTCATTACGCAAGCTGTTGCTCAAAAGATGAAAGAGACAAACGGAGGCTCTATTGTAAATGTAGGATCTATGTGGGCGAAGCAAGCAGTAAAAGCAACCCCATCTTCCGCTTATTCGATGCAAAAAGCAGGATTGCATTCTTTGACTCAACATTTGGCCATGGAATTAGCAGATCACAATATCAGAGTGAATGCAGTCTCTCCAGCTCTTGTTGATACACCGGTTTACCACAGTGTTTTTGGTGGCGAAGCAGAAGCCAAAGAGGCCTTGAAAGGATTCAATGCATTCCATCCAATTGGGCGAAATGGAAAAGCAAAAGATATTTCAAATGTGATTGTATTTTTGCTTTCTGAAGAATCTTCATGGGTGACTGGAGCGATTTGGGACACAGATGGTGGAGTACGTGCAGGTCGCAATTAATTGACTAAAGCAAAACCAGTTAAAAGAGTCTTTTTAACTGGTTTTGCTTTGTTTTTGAGAATATTTAATGAAACTCAGTTGCATTAACATTTTATTAATAGGAAAGATTTTTTCGACAATACCTCTCTTTTTTGCCTTTCTATTTCGATTCAAAATCTCTGAAATCGACCCTTTTTCCCCTAAATTCTCTCAATTTTTAACTTTTCACGAATGGATGGAAGGATTTTTGAACTTTAAAAAGCGGTGTTTGTTTTTTACAAAACATCATAGAAGCGCTAAATACTCTTCATTTTTGCTCAAAACACCTTATCTTTAGACTAGAACTATATGATGAAACGTATTTTTTCCATATCATTTGCAGCATATCTATTAATAATAAGCTTAGGTCTTACTATTAATGTGCACTACTGTGGTGGAAAAATAGCTTCATTTCAAATCGTTTCTACTTCTACCAGTTGTTGCTGCGATACGGAGACAAAATCTTGTAGCTCAACAGCTTCTGATTGTTGTTCTGATGATAGCTTCATTGTCATGTTAGACAGTGATTATCAATTCGTCCAGAATTTTCAATTAACAAAAAAATATTCAACGGACTATACAAGTGTCTTTTTCAACAAAGACTTTAGTATTTCCTTATCAGATCAAGCGCTTCATCCTCTTGAACTTGATCTTCCACCACCTTTTAAAAGGCCTTCTTACCTTTTGAATTCTTCCTTCTTATTTTACGGCTGATACTTCAATTCTTTATTGAGTTAGAAAGTTTCTATCAATGAGATTGGTCTGTCCAAGACTGACTTCTTATTCGATGGTAATTTATTTTAAAAGGATTTTCAAAGTTTTACACCAAAAGTAAATCTTCGCGAATCCATATTAATAAGAATTTAAAGTATACTAAAATGAAATTTATAATAAGATTATTCGCACTATTGGCATTTTTTACAATGACTCAAAATAGTGCTTTTGCACAAAAAGCAGAAAAGACAGAAAAGGCAGAAAAAACCAGCCCAATCATTACAACAGAATTTGAAGTAACAGGCGTTTGTAAAATGTGTAAAAAGCGCATTGAAAATGCAGCTTTGGTCAAAGGAGTGAAAGTGGCTGAATGGGATAAAAACACCCAAATGTTGAAGGTTATATATGATAGCAGAAAAACAACAGTTGAAATGATTCATCAGTATGTTGCTGCATATGGCCATGATACCGATAAAGCAAAAGCTCCGGACGGAGTGTATAATAAATTACCAGGATGCTGCAAATATAGAGACGGCGTCAAAGTCCACTAAGCATATGAAACTTATAAAAGCAATCTTCGGATTTGTGCTTTTAGTATTTGCTTTTGGGCCAATACAAGCACAAGATCATGACCATAATGATCATGATGAAAATTTCATTGAAGGAATCGTTCTAGAAAAGAATGAATCTAATGCTGATCAAAAAGAATTACCTCTGATTGCAGCCAATGTCTATTGGTTGGGGACAAACGTTGGAGTGGCAACAGATCTTGAAGGCCATTTCAAGATTAAAAAAGTAGAAGGAGCCAAGCAATTGGAAGTCAGTTATGTAGGTTACAAAACGGCAGTATATGAAGTGGAAGAAGGACATCATATAAAGGTTCAATTAGAATCTGAAGTCATGATGGAAGAAGTAGAAGTGGTTCATAAAAAGAAGTCTACTGAAGTTTCGTATCTCAACCCGCTCAAGACGGAAAACATCGGTGAAAAGGAATTGCTAAAAGGAGCTTGTTGTAATCTAAGTGAAAGCTTTGAAACGAGCCCTAGTGTTGATGTTTCTTTTACAGATGCCGTTACAGGCACACGTCAAATTCAAATGCTAGGATTGTCTGGACCTTACACGCAGATTACCCGTGAAAACATGCCAAGCATTAGAGGACTGACTGCAGTTACTGGTTTGACCTACGTACCAGGTACTTGGATAGAAAGCATTCAGTTGAACAAAGGAACAGGAACAGTTGTGAATGGTTTTGAAAGCATCGCAGGGCAGATTAACGTTGAGTTGCGAAAGCCAGAAGAAGCTGAGCGAGTTTACTTAAACCTTTATGCAAATGAAGGGGGAAGATTGGAAGCTAATGCTAATTTTGCACATCGGTTCAAGGATAAGAAATGGTCGACAGCTTTGTTGTTGCATGCTAAAAAGAATACAGTTGAAAATGATCGAAATAACGATTCTTTCTTAGATAATCCTTTGACAAATCAGTTCATAGGTATCAACCGTTGGAAATACATTGGAGAAAAAAATCTTCGCGCTCAATTCGGTGTAAAAGCAACTTTAATAGAAAATGTTGGTGGCCAAGTAGGCTTTGATCCTAATAAAGATATTTTGACGGACAATGTCTGGGGCATGCAACAGAAAGTAAATCGTTTAGAAGGATGGGCCAAAATAGCTTTGGTTTTCCCTAAAACGCCTTGGAGGTCTGTTGCAATACAAATGTCTGGCGTAAACCACGAACAGGAAAATTACTTTGGCTTAACGAACTATGATGCAGATCAAAAGTCGCTTTATGCGAATTTGATTTATCAGGGAATATTGGGCAATACCAATCATGGTTTTAAAACCGGATTAAGTTTCCAATACGATGATTATAGACAGCTTTTAAATAAAGTGAATTATAATTTTGTTGAAACAATTCCAGGTGCCTACTTTGAATATTCGTTTAATAAATCGGATAAATTCAATATGGTCGCAGGGATACGTGCAGATCACCACAATGCTTTTGGTGCTTTTGTTACACCTCGATTGCACATGCGTTATGCTATTTCCGATAATACGGTAATTCGAGCAAGCGGCGGAAGAGGCCAACGGACTGCCAATGTGATCTCGGAGAATATGGGCATGTTGGCCAGTAACAGATTCTTCAATATTCATGGTGATAGTTCTGATAAGCCATACGGATTGGAAGCAGAAGTTGCATGGAATTATGGAATTAATTTGAATCATGAATTCCAATTGGATTATAGAGCTGGTAGAATTGGTGTTGATTTTTATAGAACCAATTTTGAAAATCAAATCGTTGTTGACCTAGATCAGAATCCTCAGGAAGTTCATTTTTATAATTTGGATGGACAATCGTTTTCCAATAGTTTTCAAATACAATTGGATTATGAATTGTTGAAAAGGGTAGACGTCAGGTTGGCTTACCGTTGGTATGATGTAAAAACAACCTACGATGGTGAGCTTTTGAACAAACCTTTTGTTGCAAGCAATCGAGCCTTTTTAAATGTTGGGTACGAAACCAGAGACAATTGGAAGTTTGATGCAACTTTGAACTGGCAAGGTCAGAAGCGAATTCCTTTCACGGGGTCTAATCCTGTAGAATTCCAATTGCCTGAAAATTCTCCTTCATTTGTACAAATGAATACACAAGTCAGCAAAGGCTGGAAAGACCAGTTTGAGATTTATGTTGGAGCAGAAAACTTATTGAATTTCAGGCAGGACAACCCTATACTTGCCGCCTCTGAGCCTTTCGGAGACTATTTCGACAGTTCGTTGATTTGGGGCCCAGTATTCGGTAGGAATATTTATATGGGTTTAAGATACCGACTGAAATAAATTAAAATTAAGGATACAAAAAGAGAGCTGTAGAATTTATTTTCTACAGCTCTCTTTTTATTTGCGGAGTATTAATTTAATACGCTGAATGACTTCTATTAAATATCTTATTTTTTATTTAAAAACGGGATTTTGAAAATCACTTGAGTTCCTTCGTTTAAAGCGGATTTTACCCAAATCTTTCCTCCATGTAATTCTGCAATTTTAGCACAAAGACCTAAACCTGTTCCAGTGCCTTCGTATTCTTCTGCTCTATTCAAT
>CALIAG010000436.1 GCA_938041325.1 uncultured Saprospiraceae bacterium
AAACTTATCAAACTTTCCTGATATGCAAACTAGTTTGCATATCCATCATAAAACTGCTTATTCCAATTCAAGAATAGCTTAGTCAACTTAATTCTATGACAAGTACTTCCCTACAATCGGCATTCTTCTACCCATTCCAAAGGCCTTCGAAGAAACCCGAATAACAGGTGCGGTTTGAACGCGTTTGAATTCATTGATATTAACCAATCGCAAAACACGCTTCACCAATTTCTCGTCAAAACCCATTTCTATTAGTTCCTTTGGTCCCTGGCGTTTTTCAATGTATTGAAACAAAACGGCATCCAACACATCGTATTCCGGTAAACTATCCGAGTCCTTTTGATTGGGGCGCAACTCTGCGCTAGGTGGTTTGGTAATGGTATTTACAGGGATTACTTCCCCGTCTTTATTCATATATTCTGCCAGTTCAAAAACTTCTGTTTTGTACACATCTCCTATTACAGAAAGCCCACCACACATATCGCCATACAAAGTCCCATACCCTACTGCTGCTTCACTTTTGTTGGAAGTATTCAAAACGATGTGGCCAAATTTATTGGACATGGCCATAAGGATCATTCCTCTGATTCTTGCTTGCAAATTCTCTTCGGTTACGTTAAAGGCCAAGCCTTCGAATTGCGGTTTCAATAAATCCATGTAACTTTCGTAAACCGATTTAACCGGAACAATGTCATACTCCAAACCAAGGTTCTTTGCCAAATCTTCTGCATCTTTTACGGAATGATCAGAAGAATATTGAGAAGGCATCAAGACCACTCTTACATTTTCATTGCCCAAGGCTCTTGCTGCCAAAACCGTCGTCACTGCCGAATCAATTCCTCCCGACAATCCTATGATTGCTTTTTTAAATCCTAGCTTGCCAAAGTAATCTTTGATGCCCAGCACAATCGCGTCATGTATCAAAGCCATTTTAGTGTTTTCCTGTGAACCATCTTTCTCTCCTTTCACCACATCACCTAGGCTATACGTTCGGATACATTCTTCAAAATAAGGCAGCTCATCATGTAGCTTACCGTTAGGTGAAACGACCAAAGATCCACCATCAAAAACCAACTCCGTTTGAGCACCGATGTGATTTACATAAAACAAAGGAATGCCATAGCGTTTTATATTCGCATCGACTACATGCTTTCTTGAATCGTGGTGTATGTATGAAAATGGAGAAGCAGAAAGGTTGACAATAAAATCAGGATTCTGCGGCATCAATTCATCCATTGGACAAATTTTATAAAGTGGGTTCTCATTGCCGATATTCCAGATATCTTCACAAACCGTCATTGCAATGCGTTTGCCTTTGAATTCTACAATGTTCCATTCAGAAGCAGGTTCGAAGTAACGGTATTCATCAAAGACATCGTAAGTGGGCAACAACGTTTTATGTTGAACAGCTTTGATTTCGCCTTCATGTAAGAAGTAAGCCGAGTTGAATAGATCCTTGCCTTCAATCACCGGATTTCGACTTGGCGAACCAACAATTATCGCGATATCGTGAGAAGCTTTCGCCAAAGTGGCCACCGCTTTTTCCGCCAGATCTATAAAATCATCAAATTCTAGGAAGTCTCGCGGAGGGTAGCCACAAGTCGTCAATTCACTAAAACAGATCAAGTCTGCCCCTTGCTTTTTGGCCGTTTCCACAGCCTCAAGCATTTTTTTTACGTTTCCTTCGAAATTTCCTATATGAAAATTCAATTGAGCTACAGCAATATTCATCGGTTTGAAATTTAATTTGCCACAAATTTATAAACAGTCACAATAATAATCAAACGTCCTCAATCCCACCTAATTTTTGTAACTTTGTTGGACATAGAGATCTATTTTTATAAGTACTAATATAATTAAGCATTCAATGGGTAATTTTGTTGTATCGGCACGTAAATATCGTCCAAATCGCTTTGATGAAGTGGTTGGCCAAAACCACGTTTCGCAGACCCTCAAAAATGCCTTGCAAAATGACCACCTCGCACATGCCTTTTTATTCTGCGGGCCACGAGGAGTTGGAAAAACGACTTGTGCTCGAATCCTAGCTAAGGTATTGAATTGCCAAAACCTAGGCGAAGATCATGAAGCATGCAATGCTTGCTCCTCTTGTACTTCCTTCAACGAAAATGCTTCTTTCAATATCACAGAGCTGGATGCAGCGTCCAATAACTCTGTTGAACATATACGGGCTTTAATTGAACAAGTTCGGTTTCAACCTCAACAAGGAAAATATAAAGTATTTATTATTGATGAGGTTCACATGTTGTCTCAACAGGCTTTTAATGCTTTCCTGAAAACATTGGAAGAGCCACCTCCATATGCCATTTTTATTCTAGCGACCACTGAAAAGCATAAAATCATTCCTACGATTTTATCCCGATGTCAAATATTTGATTTCAGAAGAATTCAGGTACAACAAACGGTAGAACATTTACAGGGAATCTGCGCAAAAGAAGAAATAAAGGCAAGTAAAGATGCGCTTCATATAATCGCTCAAAAAGCGGACGGTGCCTTGAGAGATGCATTATCGATTTTTGATCGAATGGTGTCTTTTTCCGGAAAGGAAATTACTTATAATGATGTCATAGAACATTTAAATGTTTTAGACTATGACTATTTTTTCAAATTTGTTGACGCACTTTTGGAAGAAAACCTTCCTGAAATTTTAAACATTTTTGATGATGTTTTGAAAAAAGGATTCGATCCTGATATTTTTATAAATGGACTTGCAGAACATTTGAGGAATTTATTGGTTTGCAAGGACGAGAAAAGTTTGTCTTTGCTTGAAGTGAGCGATGGTCTAAAAGAACGTTACCATACTCAAGCAAAACTAAGTCCTTCTTCTTTCATTTTGACTGCATTGAATTTATCAAACGAATGTGATGTCAATTTCAAAATGGCAAGAAATAAAAGATTGCATGTTGAAATGGCATTGATCAAAATGACCTATATCAACCGAGCAGTGAAGTTGGCAAAGAGTGGTGCAGCACCTACTACTATCGGCGCTCCGGTCCCAAATGTTTCCAAACAAAAAAAAACGCCTGATGCAGCAAGTCCCTCTATAGTAAAAGAGGATCCAATCGCATTCAATAAAGCAACTCCTGATCCGGAAGGAAAAGAAGAAGATAAACCTAAACTCGTTATCTCTGCAAGTTTCAAATCCAAACCGCTTCCTAAGATTTCTAAAATGAATTTATCACTCTCTGCGATTGATAAATTAGTTAATGATAAGGTAAACCAAGAAGCCAATAAAGAGAAAGTAGAGTTATCGATGGAGCTTTTGCAACCAATTTGGGATGCTTACATAGATACTGTCACATCGCCTTCTGTTAGAAATACTTTAAAGGCTGCAGTTCTGGAGATCAACCAAACAAGGATTTTGGTGAAGGTAGGCAACACGATAAGCAAAAGTAGGGTTCAGCAGGAAAGTGATTTAATGGAGTTCATCCGAAAAGAATTGGAAACGCCTCGTCTAGCGATGGAAATCGAGATTGATGAGACCTTAAAGCCTATTGAAATTGAGAAACCTAAAGTCAAAAAATTTCTTTTACCGAAGGAGAAATATGAGAAGATGCACGAAATCAATCCTTTGATTGAGGAATTCCGAAAAAGATTTGGCCTCAAACCTGATCAGGAAGAAATGACCTAATTTCTGCCCTTACTTATTACAATTCCATATAATATCCAGGTTTCAAAATGTTGCTACTAAGACACTTCTCTTGGCTTAGGGAGGTTGAACAAACCTTAAAGCATAGTATTTCGTTAAATTTATGCAACATACAAAACGCAAAACAAAATGGAAAATCAATGTTTTTGGTATTTGGAAAATATTGAATTGATGGGCATGATGGACAAGGCCAAGATGATGGAGGCCAGAGAAAAATTGGAGCTCAAAAAATTCAAAAAAGGAGAATACATCTATTTACCAGAAGAGGTCTCTGACAAACTTTATTTCATTACGGAGGGTAGAGTAAAGATCGGCAATTACAGCGATGGTGGGAAAGAGATCACCAAAACCATTCTGAACAAAGGTGAAATTTTTGGAGAGTTATCATTGATTGGAGAAGAACAAAGAAGAGATTTTGCACTTGCCATGGAAGAAACGGGAATCTGCATAATGACTTTAGAAGAGATGAAGATGATGATGAAATCCCATAGCAGTATCAGCATTTTTCTTATGAAAATAATGGGAAGCAGAGTATTGGACATGGAGCAACGTTTAGAGTCACTCGTTTTTAAAGATTCCAGAACAAGAATTATTGAGTACCTAATTGGTTTGGTAAATAAAAGGGGACAAAGAGTTGGATATGAAATGTTGGTTAGAAAATTTTTAACCCACCAAGAAATTGCGAATCTAACTGCTACTTCCAGACAAACAGTTACAACGGTATTGAATCAATTGCGAAATAAAAACATTCTGACCTTTAATAGAAAAAGACTTTTGGTAAGAGATATGGACCTGTTGAGTCAGGAAGCGAAAGAAATAGTGGAGTAAGCTTTAGCTCACTTACTTTTTAAATTTCCCTAAAATATTATCTTCTTATAAAAGAAAAGAGCCGTTTTTCAAACGGCTCTTTTTTATTGCATGACCGAATGCAATCAATTGAAAAAGCAGATGCTCTTTTTAATAAAACACCAACTCCCTCACTACTTTATTCTGTGTTGGATGCTGCTTTTCCTTCAATCAAAAAAGCCGCCATATCTCGGTGCAGAAAATCACCATGATCTGAATTGGTGAAAATCACAAACCCTGCTTTTAAATTTTGAAAAACCTCGTACTTACATTTAAAATCTCCATTGTTACCGCCATGTGAAAATGCCATACCTTTAGCAGAATCTTTGACATAAATTCCCATCCCAAAACCTTCGTCAAATTTTCTTTCAGGCTCCCCTTCTTCTGGAAGCACAGGGGTGTGCAGCTCGAAGAAACTTTTCCATGTTTCTTCTTTCAAACCTTTCCGTTCCAATAAACCAATCGCAAACCCCGCAAATGCTTTTGCTTCTGTAAGCATACTAAACGCCATACCCGGTTCCTTTGCTGGAAATTGAATAGTAGGTACAAAATCTCTATGACCTGATACGCCCCATTTGTTGACATAATCTCCTTCACAAAAATAGAGCGGAGAAAGCTCAAGAGGTTCAATGACTTCTTCTTGCAACAATTGATCTATTGATTTGCCAGTGATTTTAACCACAACCCTTTTCAAGTACTCAAACCCTTCCCCAGAGTAGCCATGTTTTGTTCCCGGAGTTTCTTTCATATATCTTCCCCAATTGGGTAAGCCTGTCATATGGGTAAGGACATGTTTGCCAGTCATCAATTTATACCTTTCATCCTCTTCTAATTCTTCAAATGGCAAGTATTGATACAGCGGTTTTTCCAAATCGATTATTTTCCTTTCTACCAATCGAGCCATCAAATAAGCAAAAACTGTCTTGGTGATAGAAGCCGCTTCAAAAAGCGATTTTTCATGAACGGGAATATTGTTTATAGTATTCTGGACCCCATAAGTTTGATGATAGGATACTTTTCCATCTTGAATGATCGCCAGCGAAACACCAGGTATTTGATAATATTCCTGATAACTTTTGATGAATTGATCAATTTTGTTTTCTAGGTTTTGTGGATTGAAAATCAATATTCCTTGCTCGGTAAGTAAGTCTGGCTTTGTTAATACATTGATGTTGAGAATAGGTGCAACAGTCAACTCATTTGGTTTAATATTGATTTTTATTTTTTCTGAATTTATTCTAAAGGCGACGTCCCGTTTTGGTGTCATCAATCTATCCAGCAGACTGATTGAATAATCGCCTTTTGGAAGTTTGCAAGTATAATATCCATTGGAATCTACTGCTGATCTAAGCCAAAAATCTGGATTGGATTTGGACGTGATTTCTATGATATTCGGCGGTTTAAATTTAGACTCTTTTGCCCATTTTATTTGGCCTTTTATGGTGCCCAATTCTGTCTTAGGATCCATCAATATCATGTCGCCTAATTTTTCAGAATCTTCATGCTTACTCCCCCTAGGGCCCCAAGCAGAAAAATTAGGAAAGTCCTTACCATCTTTATCTAAAAGGACATAATCAAATCCAATGGTGGCTCCTGGTATCAATTGTTTACCAATAAAAATTTTCCACTCATAAATCAGTTTATTTCCATTTATTTTCATTTTAACTTCAACGTTATCCCAACTTGCTTTAGCTACTTGATCATACCATTTTACATCATCTTGGTGTACAATCTGAGAGGTATCTAAGTTGATTTCATATCCTATTGTGCCTGCTCCTTTCTTAGTATGCAGGGGATCAATGTACAATACTTGAAGATCGTGTTCGGTCCAAATAGGGTTAGCTGGATTGCGAACAATTTCATCATCAAATACTTCCACTCCTACATAAATGGATTGAGTGCTTTGTTGATAGCCAATCTTAAAGTGGCCTTTAAGATCCTTGTCTCCGTCTGGTGGGTTGTCAAAAAGATAATTGTCGAGAGGATAAGAATGAAATGAACTTGGCCAATCCGATAAGTCGCCATCGATTGAAATATTTTCAACTGGATAAATGTATCCAATTTTTCCGTTGTTGGCATGAGACAATAAAACTGCCACCACTATAAAATAGCTAAGCAGGAATATTTTTTTTAAATTTTTCATTGTTTACGTTTTTTGGTGTCAAGCCTTGATTTGCTTGGCTCTTTGAATAGTTAAATAATTTGTATCAGGAATAGCTGGGTTATGATTGTTTTTTTATCAACTATTCCGTCACTTGCCGTTTTCGTTTTCAATTATTGGGATAATATATTTTAGTAGAATTTCAAATGGAAGTTTTCCTCTCCAATTCCCATAATTACTTCCTGTAAAAACAACCTTTGCATTATAGTCTGAAAGCAACATCATATACTGCCCTCCATTTCCAGAGGCAAACAGAACGTCTGTCTTTATTTCATCAAATTGCAAGTGCTCCCTGTACCAATAAAATCCATATTTTGCGCTTTCATATTTTGCGTTTTTCATTTTAGAATACCTGGTGAAAGAGAAGTCTAAATCAATTTCACAATTCGTAGATTTTTCAATCCATTCCTCACTTACGATTTGATTGCCTTTCCATTTTCCTTTATTACTTACTAAACCAGAAATCTTAAGCATGTCGATAGGCTTCATATAAAACGAACCTGCTGTCATGCCTCGACCTTTTGGAGAAATTGTCCATTTATAGTTTTTTATTCCTAAAGGCTTAAAAAGATTTTTCTTAGCAAAATCCATGATTGTCATTCCACTTGCGCGTGCTACTATTTCTCCCATTAACATTGGATCATTAGAGCTGTACGACCAATTTAATCCAGGCAAACCTTTTACATCCACACCTAAACAGTATGCTATCCAATCATTGGTTTCCCACATATCATTTTCACATTCTGGTCCGATGCCATAAAATTCTTCACAGTTCAATCCCGACCTCATTTCTAGTAAATGCTGGACTGTTATATTGCTTTTTTCTTTGTTTTTTAATTCTGGAAAAAAATGGGAAAGCTTGTCGTCAAGTGATACGAGTTTTTTATCAATAGCAATTCCCGTCAAGAGACTTGTTATAGATTTAAATGAAGACCTCGTATCGTGGAGACTGTCTTTTTCAAATCCATTAAAATATTCTTCTAGGATAATTTCATCGCCCAGTTCTACCACAATGCCATCAATGTTTGGATATACTTTTTCAGCGATTTCATCTTTCAGATCTTTCAAAAGTGCTTTTTTTATATCCTGGCTATGGCCACTTATGGTTATCAAAATGGCTAAAATTAAAAGCGTGATTTTTATTTTTATCATTTTAAAATTTATTGGAATTAGACAATAGGAAGCCCTAAGCTTAATTCAGTAATTTGAATTTGCTCAAATAAATAAAATGAAATGATTAAGGAATAATTGGACGCCGAATCGGCGTCCAATTAGAATAAATAATTTTATTAATAAACTTAATTCCGCGAACTACTTGAAGGGGTGAACAGACCCTGAACCTTGTGCATTGTAATTTACTTTTGGATCGCCTTTGTATTCAACATCGCCAGATCCAGCAATGTTGGCGGAAAGGCTTTCCGAAACATCAATTCTTACATTTCCGGATCCTGCAATATTTACTTTAGCCTCCTGTACTTTAAAATTGATCGCTTCCACATTTCCGGATCCTGCTAAGCTGACATCAATATATTTTGCTTGACCGTCCATGGTCATATTTCCAGAACCACTTAAATAGCACTTAGAATTATTTTTAACATCAACATCAATACTACTATTTCCAGAGCCGCTTAAGTAGTAGTCAAAATCATTGGAGGCTTTTAAGGTATTGGTAGAGCGAATGTCTCCTGATCCTGCTAAATGAACAGCCTTTAAATTGGAAATTGTTACATAAACTTTGATGCTATGTTGGCCTTCATTTTTTTCCCATTTGTTGTTGTCAAACTCAATAGACCAATACCCATTGTCCACTTCTTGATTGATTTTATTGATAAGGTTATCAGGTCCTTCTATTCGAATTTCTTGTTTATTTCCTTGTGATAAAATAAGATCTCCACCAATGGCCAATTGTATACTATGGATTGGATCCAGGTTGAAAACCCTAGAGGTTCTATGGGTGTTTATTTGATTGTTTTTCTGGGACGACTTCGTCGTCTCTTCAGCTTTTTTTTCAGGGAGTGCTAATGGAGCAACTGTCTTATTTCTCTCCGGTAATGGTAGTGGTTCAGAGATAGCATTTTCTGTGGTCAGTTCTGTTCCTTGAGAAGAACTTTGTACTGCATTCATTGTAATGACAGAAAGAAAAAACAAAGGTGGAATGAAAAGGAATTTCCATATCGCACTTACGGAGGATTTTTTTGAATTCATCATTTTGATTCTGTTTTTTAAAAAGGAGTTATTATAATTAGTGGTTAAATTAAGTGGCTTTTGAGAAACGGATACCTTCAGTAAACTCATTTGATAGGATGTCTTGTCTATTCCCTTTTTAATCAAGTTTTCATCGGTGAGAAACTCCAGATTATCGCTAATGGATTTTCGAAATATCCAAGCAAAAGGATTGAACCAAAACAAAATGACCATAAACTCTGCTACCATTTTATCAAAAAAATG
This sequence comes from uncultured Saprospiraceae bacterium, assembly GCA_938041325.1. Lineage (GTDB taxonomy): Bacteria > Bacteroidota > Bacteroidia > Chitinophagales > Saprospiraceae > CALIAG01. Next base: position 9,123 of record CALIAG010000436.1, read on the forward strand.
AACCTGATCAATATGAACTTTTTCATGCTCCATGATTTGCTCATAGGTTTCTGGATCATAAATAGTTGGGTTAATAAAAATCATATTCCAAAAAGAATAGGGCGCTTCTTCTTTGACCAATTCAATAATATTATATCGACCAGTCTTTATGGCATTTAAACTGTATCTCCTTGTCAACAGAATGATCATTTGCATGACAAAAACGAAAGAGAATATGGCCACTCCAGTCAGATAAATAATATTCAAAAGATAGAGGAATGAAAAACTGGGTTGATTGTCAGGATTTATTCCTGCTGATTTTTCTTCTACTTTATTTTTTTCCCCGTTGTTATTATCAACATACGGCTTATCCGTTGTTTCCGTTTTTGACTCTGGTTGAATCAATTCAGAAATGGATTCACTTACATTGACGTTATTTTTTACGGACCAGGAATCAGGGATGGTAATTAATGGTAAACCAAGAACCAAAAAAGCACTTCCTAATAATGTCCATCTATTGATAGAAAAGAAGGTTTCTTTTTTTAGAAAAAGCCAATAAAATATTACGACTCCTGCTAGAAGAATTGAACTGTGGATCAGGTAATTCATCATTGTTTTTTGGATTTTATTAAAGAGATAATTTCTTTTAATTCTGACTCATTTATTTTTTCCTTATTCGCAAAATGAGCAATTAGATTCATGTAGGAATTATCAAAATATTTTTCGATAATATCATCAACCGCATCTGTTTGGTAATCATCTTTGGAGACCAGTGGCATATATCGGTGCATGTTTCCAAACTTCACATGTTTTACAAATCCCTTTTCTTCCAGGATTTTAATAATGGTAGAAACGGTATTATAGTGTGGTTTGGGTATGGGCAACCTATCTACGACCTCTTTTATAAAGGCCTCTTCTAATGTCCAAATCACCTGCATGATCTCTTCTTCTTTCTTCGTCAATTTTAGCATAAGTAATGAATTTGATTCAAATCTAATACTAAAAACTTAGTAATGCAACTAATTTATTAGTTTTACTACTAAAAAACTAGTAGTTTCTTGAAAAACTATTCTTTTTAAATCAAAACCAATAGAAATTAATAGGCAGAATTACCTGCAAAATGTAGTGGATGGGTTGCTTGTTTAAATAATCCAGAAGAAAA
>CALIAG010000437.1 GCA_938041325.1 uncultured Saprospiraceae bacterium
CATTTCATTTGTTTGACCTTTGCATGAATTTGAAATTAGTACGAGCAATAGAAATTTGAATAAAGGGTTCATATTTATTTTTCTTTTTTGCTTGAACGGTTTGCGTATGTGATGGTGTGGAAGCGGGTCAGAAAGAGAGAAATGGCCTTTACTGTCTGTTTATAATACTTTCCAAAATTGCTGAAGCTTTTTCTTCTGGAGTAGGGTAGAGTTCTACATTCTCAAAACTCATAAAAGGCCTAGCTAAAGCAGATTCTACTCCTGCTTCATCTCTAATACCTGGAGTACCACCAAATTGTTCGATTAATATACTATGAATGCTGAGAACATCCTTGATTGTTATCATTGAGCCAATCTCTTAAGCAATTCAGTGTCCTCTTTCAATATTTTGCCTAAATTATTGGAAATCATTAGTTTAGAACCATCTATCTTTTGTACTTGTTTCAGATATTCCAATACAGAAAGTAGACTTTCGTCTGAAAGATTTGATAAGACTTTTTGGATTTCAGTATTTAATTCTTGTCTACTCATAACATTTACAATTGAGTGAATAACAATTTACGTAATTATCAACAATTTATCTTGCTTTTTCGTACCTGACGTTATGTTATTCTTTGTTTCATTTAGACTTTTAGGTTTTTAAAATTTCAATTATTGAGGAGGTGTTTTCATCATCATCTTAGTACGAGCAATAGAAATTTGAATAAAGGGTTCATATTTGTTTTTCTTTTTTGCTTGAACGGTTTGCGTATGTGATGGTGTGATAGGTTTTAAATTTCAAAGATTCAGTAATTGAAATAAATATCAAATTGCCATCATAGTTCGTAGCCTTTGCTGTGTGTAGCCATCATTGGCAACAGTATTCTATTCAAAAGTTGGGAGTATATATTTTGGAATTATTTCATTCGGGGGAGTACTTTTTCCATACAATTGATAGGAATTATAATTAGCTCCAGTAAAAACAGTAATCATGTCCAGTTCAGGCCAGATATTTATCTTTTGTCCGCCGTTTCCCGAAGCTAAATATGAATTAAATTTTTGTCCATCAATAACAAAATATTTATGCTCCCACAAATAACCATAATCCCCTTCGTCCATATCAAATGTCTTTTTAATCCAGCTTTCAGAAATAATTTGCTTGCCTTTCCATTTTCCACCGTCTTTGTACATTTTTGCCAACTTGATTAAATCACGTGGGGTTATTTTTAGTTGACTAAAATTTGTCATGCTTGCTTTGTTCGGTTCAAAAGCCCAATCGTAATTCGAGATGCCCAACGGGTCAAATAGATTTTCTTTTGCAAAGTCTTCGATAGTCTTATCTGTTGCTATTTCGACCAAACTGCCTAAAGTCAAAGCACAACCTGTGCAATAGGATGATGATTTCCCAGGCTCTGTGACCATCGGTAAATCAAGTGTGTGTTTTACCCAATTCTCACTTTGCATCATCGATTGCTCATTCCCTTTGCTTTCAGGGTTATTGTTTTCACAGTCCATACCGTGTCGGTACATTAAAAAGTTCTCTATTGTAATTTCTTCTTTTTTGTTATCCAAATTGGAGATTTGTGAATAGCTTGAATTGAAATAGGGCAAAAGCTTTTCTTTTTCACTTTTTATAAACCCTTTGTCAATTGCAATTCCAATTAAGCCGCCAATAAATGGTTTGGTAGCAGACCTCAATTGATGAGGTGTATTTGCATCATAACCGTAGAAATACTCTTCAAGTACCAATTTATTGTTCTTGTAAATCAAAATGCTGTGAACATCAGGATAGTTGCCATCAATTGTTTCTTTTATCATTTGAAAAATCAATGAAGGATTATCTACATCAGCATTAATATCACCAACCTCCAATCCGTCATTTAACTGTTGAGGTTTTTGATATTTATAATTTTTAGATTTACCAAAAAGTTTCCGCCTTGGAAGAAATTCCATTTTTTCAAAGTCAGTATCTAATAGTTTGAATGTTTGTCCATCTGCTTGATAACTGATTACTTTGTTTTCAACCCTTTGGAAAACAACGGGAGCGTTTTGATTATTTAGAAAAGTGTCCTTTGATACTTGCTTTAGTGGATACTTTGCTCTGTCAATTACTGCATATAGAATAGTGTCAAATTCAGATGCTTCGAGGGTTAAGGTAGTTTGCCCTAGATATTCATATTTTCCTTCATAGTCTAAAAGATTTTCGTAATTAGAATTTTGTTTTTTTGTCGAACAACTCATTATCAATAACAGGAAGAATATGGTTTTTTTCATTTTTCATTTTTTATTGTTGCCGACAGGTTCGATGGGCGAGATAGCTGCGGCGCGTCAGATGGGGGAGAGGACTTTACGACAGCTATGGGCGCTCATTGTTTGTCACAGGCAGATTCCTTTTTTCAAACATATTTCATGATCAAAATTCTATTTGCAAATTCTCTCCTCTTTTCTAAAAAAATTGACAAGTCAATCCTCCCATTAAACTGCAGCACAATACCCAAAATCCTATATGAATCCATACTAGTTTTAATGGTTTATTCTGCATTAAGGTTGTTATTCCTATAAGCGCTAATCCAAACATTAATCCTGCCTCTGCACCATGTACCATTCCATGACCAAACGATCGATGACGATCTCCATATTCTGCCATAAAATCTTTTATAAATACATTGTACTGGGAACTCCCATTCGCTAATTCTGGATCCATAAAAAACAATTGATAGATCGCACTTTGATGGACACTCATTAATGTCAGAATATACGCTAATAATATACTAAACACATAGATTAGTACTAGCTTTCCAAGTGATCGATTTTCTACAATAGGCTCTCCTATAATTTGAGATAATTTTGTTCCAAAAATTTTTGGGTGATACCAAATATATCCAAGAATCAGTGGAAATAAAGCGGCAATCGGAATTATTAACCAGTTTGCTTGTTCCATTTTTTTTGCATTTAAAATTTTAAGTCGTTATTTTTTACATTCGATAAACAACCTAAATATACATACAATATGCTAAAAATTTTTGTACCTATTATATCGTTTATTTTAAAGATTGGATAAGTTTTAATTTCATATCTGATACCTTCTTTTAGAACGGGAGATATTCCAAGAGCTGTCAATCGCCACTTGCTTACAACGGTCTACATAAGTGCAGATGGCGCGTTTGGCGGCACCAGCCGTTTTACACTTGGGGGTTCGTTTTCATTTATTCAATTCCTTTTTGATCAAATTTATTAATTTATCTATATCAGATTTTATTCCATTGTAAATATTAATGACAAATTGTCTAGTGGTGATGTTAAATCGAATTACTTCTTTAAATTCATGATTTTTCATCAGTTTCTGAGGATCGATAGGATAAGCTTTATTCCAAAGAGCATCCATTCTTACATGTTTCCTGAGTTCTGGTTGGAGTTGGTCAAATTGATATTTATTGTCAAGTGTCTCTACCTGTGCCAAATAATTATATTTCGCAGAATATAGGTTTGTAATCTCTTTCCTGAGTGAATCATTTGAAATGATGTTAAATCCAAAAGACTCTAAATTTTCAAAGGCCGAAGTGTTTTTAATAAATAGGGTGTTCCCCCATAAATTGCCATAATAATATTCCAAGGAATCATGATAAGGGACTTGTTCGTCCAATTGGGTTAAAACTATTGTATTTGAATTTAAAAACCTTTTGCATATAGTAAGATTATCTTCGAGGTCACTTAAGTCTTGGTTTAGATTGGTAAGCATTTCTGTTAATAGACTCTCCTCTAATTTTAGTTTGTTTCTTCCATCATTCCAATTGTTCACTTGTAACGCTAATAGAATCCCAATCATTACAAGTAGTATTTCTCCAATTGCGTAAACCAGATACTTTTTTAGATTTCCTTCATCCATTAATTTTCGCCTTATTCTTCTAAAGAATTTTAACATTGATTCTTCATTTTGTTCTTCTTAATTCTGATTTACATCTTTATAAATTATTGATTTCTTCAAGACATTTATTTATTTATATCCAATTTCTGGAGAAAGTAAAATTTTGCTTTTTACAAAATTGCCAGTTCCAAATGCTATTTCTTTTCCTGCATCATTGTATAATGTGGATTCTGCCACAAAAATATTCTTTGATTTATATCTAATTTCGCCTTTTGCCGTTATTTTTCCACTACTAACTGGTCTGATAATATTAGTATTAAAAGAAGTCGTTAATAAAAATACATCAGTAACAATTGAATTTACTGCTAAAAATGCAGAATCATCGAGTAGTTTAAAGTATACTGATCCATGTATTGCACCTAATGCATGAAAATATTTA
>CALIAG010000438.1 GCA_938041325.1 uncultured Saprospiraceae bacterium
GAAGAGAAATTGTATGAATCAGACCTTGATGGTTTTATTAGAGAAGCTGTAGAAAAAGGAAATTATGCCTTGGCCATTCGATTGTATTACTTGGCAGTTATTAAAGAGTTGTCATTGAGCAAAGTGATAAAATGGAAACGGGATAAAACGAATAGAGACTATTTAAGAGAAATGGCTTCTTCGGCTTTGCACCAACCTTTCAAAGAAGCGACAAGAGCTTTCGAACATATTTGGTATGGGGAACATGCTTTACAGAAAGAAGAGTATGATAGATTAAAACCTCGATTTGCAGATTTGGTCAACCAAGCCAAAGCCATTATTCCTACAACGCCTTCCAACCAAGAAAACGGATGATGGATCGCCGACCCTATATCATATTCGGAATTGCAGCGATACTTATCCTCATTCTTTTCCTCGTCTTCAAACAAGGTGGCAATCGCTTTGATTGGACGGAAACCTATACAGAAACGAGTAAAGATCCATACGGGACTTTTGTCTTATATGAAATGCTTCAAACGTACTTCCCCGGCCAAACATTTACAAACATAAAAGAAGGCATTAAGTCAGACTTGCTTATCGATAGTTCACAACATCAAAATTATGTGTTTGTTGGCGAAGCGATGTATATGGATACCGCTGATGTAACCTATCTGCTTGATTTTGTAGAACAAGGAAATACAGCATTTATATGTAGTAAAACCATTCCATACGATTTGATGTTTTATCTCTATTATGAGGAATGTGATGGCTATTATTGGGACGATTATAATCAGATGGTAGATTCGGCAGGGACCGTAAATTTATTGCACAGTAGTCTAATGGATCCTGACCCTTATCAATATAAATACGTTTTTAAAAACCAGATCAACGAATACCGTTGGGCCTATATTGATTCCGTCTTCTTTTGTGCAGATGATGGGAGTTTTACCAAGTTGGGTTACATCAATGATGTGTATACAAATTTTGCTAAAAAGACTTACGGGAAAGGTGCGTTTTATTTGCATACCAATCCAATCACTTTGTCAAATATTCAATTGTTGGATGAGACAGGTTATACTTATGCAAGTAAACTATTTACGCACTTAGATGATGGTCCAATTTACTGGGATTCTTTTAGCCGGACTGCAGAGTCTGTCGGTAGGAGAATGAATGAATTGGCAGGTGGTGGGATGAACCGTAGCTTGGCTTCTGGTGGACCCTTGCAATTTATATTGGCGCAGGAGAGTTTAGCATGGGCCTGGTACTTGACAGTGCTGCTTGGTTTGTTGTATTTGTTTTTTCGTGCAAAACGAAGACAAAGAATCATTCCTGTTACCGAAGAAAATAAAAATACTTCATTGGAATTTATCTCGACGATCGGCAGTTTATACTTTTTACAAAATGATCATAAAAAATTGTCTTTGCAAAAAATGAAACTGTTTCTTTCCTATGTTAGAAATCATTATAACCTTACCACTGGGAATTTGGATGAAGAATTTAAACAACGCCTTGCCATCAAATCAGAAATACCTAGGTCTTTGATAGATTTGATTGTTTTATATTATGAAAACATTAAAAACTCTACGGCTGTAACCGAAAATACTTTAATCGATTTTCACACAGAAATAGATAAGTTTTATAAAAACTGTAAATAGGTCGATTCGTTGACCTTGGAAAAAAAACTGACAATACATTATTATGGATATCGACGAAATTAACGAAAACCAAAATTTGGAAAACGAATCAAGACCTCCTGTACAACCAGAAAGTACAGAGCCGATTTCCGAAAAACCGCAAATTGATTTCTCTGCACCTGTTGGAGCACATGTGCCTCCCGTTCATACTCCGTGGACGCCAAGTCGTTTGGATCTGAGTAAGATAGAGGGCATTGTGAATAAAGTGAAAACCGAATTGCACAAAGTGATCATAGGTCAAGACGAAACTATGGAGTTGCTTTTGGCTGCGATATTCGTCAGAGGTCATGTTTTATTAGAAGGGGTACCGGGGATCGCCAAGACATTGATTGCAAAGTTGATGGCAAAGACCATGAATACTGAGTTTTCGAGAATTCAATTTACACCGGATTTGATGCCGACTGATGTTGTGGGGACAACGGTGTATAACTTGAAAACTTCAGAGTTTAAATTTGCTCCAGGACCAGTGTTTTCGAATTTGGTTTTAATTGATGAAATTAATCGTGCACCTGCAAAAACACAAGCAGCATTGTTTGAGGTGATGGAAGAATTTCAAGTGACAATGGACGGCAGTACCTATAAAATGGGCTACCCGTTTTTTGTAATGGCGACGCAAAACCCAATCGAACAAGAAGGAACGTACAAGTTACCTGAGGCACAGCTGGATCGTTTCTTATTTAAAATAAATTTAAAATATCCTTCTCTGGAAGAGGAAGAAGCGATCTTGCAAAGGTTTAAAAACGATTTTACATCCGCTCAAACAGAAACGGTTATGGGCGTTTGTAGTCCAGACGATATCAAAGCTGCGCAAGACCTAATTGAAAAAGTTGTTATCAAAGATGAACTGGTAAAGTACATTGCAAGTATCATCCATAGTACCAGAAATAATGGCGACCTATTTTTAGGGGCTTCTCCAAGAGCTTCGCTTGCGATAATGAAATCTAGTAAGGCTATTGCAGCAATCAATGGTCGAGATTTTGTAACACCAGATGATATTCAATCGGTCGCTTATCATGTCTTGAATCACCGTATAATTCTTACACCAGAACGAGAGATGGAGGGTTATGATGCGAAGGATGTCATTAATGAGATTGTTCAAAAAATAGAAGTTCCACGATAATTGATTGTTCATTTGTTTTAAGATTAAAATGTTAGAAACCTAAAAATTATATTGAAAAACCTATATCTCACCAATCGCTTTTTTATACTTTTCGGAAGTATCGTCGGGCTATTTGTCCTGAGCTTCCCTGTGCCTTTTTTGTTGCCATTGGTCCAGACGGTTTTTGTGATGGGAATAATAATCGTGGTGGTAGATGTTTTATTGTTATTCAATAAAGCTACAAAAGTTAGGGTACGTCGACATTTGCCGAGGGTCTTTTCAATGGGAGATGAAAATAAAGTTTCTTTAAATTTTAAAAATCTTTCCACTATAAAACTCAAGCTTTCTATTATTGATGAATTGCCTTTTCAGTTTCAAAAAAGAGATTTTGAAGAACAACTTTCTTTAGAACCAGAGCAAGAGATTGAGATTCATTACCAACTGAAACCAACCGAAAGAGGCGTTTATAAATTTGGTGCGATCAATGTATTCATGCAGTCTTTTCTGGGTTTTGTAAATCGTAGATACCGACATGAATTCGAAATGGAAGTTCCTGTTTATCCTTCTATCATTCAAATGAAGCAATATGAGTTGCGGGCCTTTGATCGGATTACGCATCAAGGTGGAATTAAGAAAATCAGACGGTTGGGGCACAGTTATGAATTTGAGCAGATTAAAAATTATGTAAGAGGAGATGATTACCGTTCTGTGAATTGGAAAGCAAGTAGCCGAAGAGCGCAGTTAATGGTGAATCAATATCAAGATGAACGCGCGCAACAGGTTTATTGCGTCATAGATAAAAGTCGCGTCATGAAAATGCCTTTTGAAGGTTTGAGCTTGATGGACTATGCCATTAATACAACCTTGGTGATTTCAAATATAGCTTTGCAGAAACATGATCGAGCAGGTTTGCTTACTTTTTCGGATAAGATCGGGACTACGATCAAAGCGGACAAAAAAGTGAATCAGCTGAACAAGATTCTGATGGCTTTATACAAAGAGAAAGAACGCAATTTGGAAGCAAATTATGAGTTGCTTTTCCATGCCTCTCGTAAGTTGGTAAAAGGCAGAAGTTTGTTCTTGTTGTTCACCAACTTTGAAAGTATGTATGCACTGGAAAGGGTGCTTCCGATATTGCGCCGGATCAATAACCTGCATTTATTGGTGGTTGTTTTTTTCGAAAATACTGAAGTCAAAGCCTACACCGAAGAGACGGTTACCAATACTGAAGGCATCTATCATCAAACGATTGCACAGCAATATCTAGCTGAAAAAGTTGCTATGGTCCAAAAACTTAAGCAGTATGGTATCCAGGCTGTACTCACCGCCCCGGACGAACTTTCCGTAAATACCATCAATAAATATTTAGAGTTGAAAGCAAGAGGGTTGATCTAAGTCTTTCAAAATACCAATACTAGAAAGGCATTAAATATCTATTGTGAAAACAGTCCCTTCTCCAAGCTCAGAGTTGACAGTGATGTTTCCTTTATGCATTTTAATGATTTGTCGAGAAATACTTAATCCAATACCTGTTCCTTCCCGCTTCGTTGTATAGAACGGTACGAATATCTGCTCTAAAGTATGGTCGTCAATTCCACTACCATTGTCAATTATTTGAATGACTATTCTATGATTTTTATGCTTAAAGACATTAAGGGTGATTTCAGGATTGTCAGTGCTGGCACAGGCTTCGGTTGCGTTTTTTATAAGGTTGATGAGGACTTGTTCTAGCAGGTCTATATCTCCTTGAAAAGGCAGTTTTACTTTTGGTAAGTTGACCGTAAGCTTGATTCCCTTTTCCTTCATGGTTGTTTTGAAGAGCGTAGAAATGTTGGATACTAAACTTACCGCATCCATCCTTTCAAAATTAGGGGGCGGTATTTTTGTAAGTGTTCTATAGGTCTCTGTGAACCTGAGTAAGCCTTGACTTCGTTTACCAACGGCTTTGATGGCAAGTTTAATGTCTTTGAGTTCTTGTTCCGTTAATTCTCTTCCTTCCTCTCCGAGTAAATCATCTATTGCAGCAGTTAAGGAAACAATTGGTGTGACAGAATTCATTATTTCATGCGTCAAAATTCTGATCAATTTTTGCCAGGAAGCCAACTCTTGTTCTTCTAACTCGCTCTGAATGTTTTGTATCGCAATTAATTTATAATATTCGTTCCTCAACCAAAACTCATTGACCTTGACCGATGCCTGAATAAGTTTGTTGTCTATGTCTAATTTGACCAACTCTTCTTCTCCAGATTTCATTTTTTCAATTACGCCGTACAAGTTCGGTTCCAGCTTTTCTAGACTTTTTAAATTAATCAAATATTGCTTGGACAACATTGTCTTCATCGCCTTATTCATAATAGAAATCTTACCGTCTTCATTTACACAAAGTAAACCGACACTGACATTTTCTACCACGGTTTGAAGATATAGATGATTGGCTTCTTTCTCTGCTTGAATGTTTTTGAATTTCGCAGCAATTCCATTGAAGGCTTCATATAGTTCCCGAAAAGATTCTCCTTTTTTTCTAGAGGTAAATGTTATTCCAAAATCATTGTATTTGATTCCTTGCAAGAAGGAAGAAATTTCTTGATTGGTTTGATCTACATAACTGAATATATTGTAAAAAGCCAGTAAGACCAATAAGCTTAACATGAAAATACTGATGTAGTAACTGGTCTGAGTGGTTACATAAATTAGAAGTAATACGAGTAGGATAAAGATGCCTATTCTTATAGTAATTTGGAGACTGAAATGCTTTAACATATTGTCAATTTACTTGTTCCTGAAAAAGAGATAATTAGCGGTTGCAATTTTCGAACTTACAATCCATATTTTTCCATTCTTCTGTAGAGGGCGGCTCTTGTAATGCCCAACTCGTTTGCTGCTTTTGTGATGTTGCCATGGTGTCTAGTCATCGCTTTTTGAATGGTATAACGTTCTACCTCTGCGAGGTTAAAGTTGTCTGGTTTTTCGTCACCATCATCAGAAGCTTTGTCACTATGAAAAAGGAAATCATCAGGTGTTAATGTTTTGCCTTCACAAAGTATAATGGCTCTTTCGATGGTGTGTCGCAATTCACGGATATTTCCTGGCCAACCGTAGGTTTTGAGTTTTTCTAAAGTGGGTAAGGCAATAGCTAGGTTTGGTTTTAAATA
>CALIAG010000439.1 GCA_938041325.1 uncultured Saprospiraceae bacterium
AAGGTTTTTTTAAATAAATTATCTTGACAGAAGTGTTGAGATGAAGGCAAATTTGTATTGTCTTGTGTTTTGCGCCGGGGGATTCCGGCGGCGGTGGCGGATTAGGGTGGGCCCTTCCCAACAAAGAGGGCTCGTACGTCAAAATCTGAAATATTCACAATCTCTGCTAGATCTGCTTGATCTGCTTGATCTGCTTGATCTTAGTTTACCTAAAGCAATCTCCATTACAGCTTAATCCTTCACAAGTAAATCTTCATTATACATTCTTACAAAAGTTCTCCGCAATTTACCACGCTTCCCCAAAAAATACACTTACTTTGTGCTATAATATTAGTTAAAAATAAAGTTATCGAAAATAGAGTAGACATGTATTTAATCAAAAGAATTATCCTTCCTGCACTGACCCTGATCTTATTCTGGAGCTGTGCCTCAGTAGATAAAATCAGAACAGTCCAAGACAAAAACTTCAACCAACGAATCGCTTTTTACAATGTCGAAAATCTATTTGATACCATCGACGATACCGATAGTAAAGATGATGAGTTTTTGCCTGGCAGTAAAAAGGATTGGACGCTTGAACGGTACAATAAAAAATTGGCCGACTTGTCTAAAGTAATAGCTGGTATGAATTATCCAATGATCGTGGGAATCTGTGAAGTGGAAAATGAAAAGGTGGTGAAAGATCTTACAAGTACTACTGCCCTTTCCAAAATCGATTATGCTTATGTTCATCACAACTCCAATGACCATAGAGGAATTGATGTAGCGATGATTTATGATAAGAAATTGTTTGAAGTAAAATCTTCAGAAAGCATCATTATCAACTTTCCAAAAGAAGTCGTTGAAGATTATACAACGCGAGATATTTTATATGTGAATGGTGTTTTCAATAAATCAGAAGAAATGCATCTGTTCGTAAATCACTGGCCAAGTCGAAGAGGTGGAGAAGCGGAGAGTGAACCAAAAAGAACTTATGTAGCCCAACAATTAAAAGATAAAATTTCGAAAATTAAAATGGCTGATCAGAATGCTAAGATATTGGTCATGGGTGATTTTAATGACGAACCGATTAACAACAGTATTGCTAAAACACTTGGTGCAAGTGATTTAGTAGGAAGTCCAACAGCTGGTGAATTGTACAACTGTTTTGCTAAATTTGATGCAATGGATAAAGGCTCTTACAATTATAGAGGTACTTGGAATATGCTTGATCAGGTAATTGTTTCCGGTTCATTTTTAAACAAATCCGAAACACATATTTCTAACCCTGGAATCTTTCAACAGGAATGGATGATGTACAATGATAAAAAACGAGGACCAACTCCAAATCGTACTTATGGAGGACCAAACTATTATGGTGGATTCAGTGACCACTTACCCGTTTATGTTGAACTGATCAAAAAAGGAAAATAGGCTTTTGAAATCTTAAAATTTATAAAAAGCTTTTTCAACAAAAGAGTAGTCAAACAATAATAAAGGAAATTCATTGAGAATCGGTGTACGTTCTCTTCTACCAAGGTCTTTGTATTTTTTGCTAAGCTTTCGTAAAGATACTTCATTGCGAATTTGATGCACACCTCCTAAGATGCCACCTAATGCATTGATGTATTCTCCGTAAGTGATACTTGCATCATAATCAATAGAAAAGCTTGTTCGCGCACGAGTTTGCTTGGTCGCATTGTAAACTTCTTTTTCAAAAAGATCTAAAGGAATCTCTTCACCATTCAATGAGATATTGCCTCCTTTTTTTATAAAAACTTCATTAGCGCCACGTCCTTCTAATTTCTTTCTTTTTTTGTAATAAACTACTGGGGCTGCTGCATATCTTGCTTTCCCTGGAGCTGCAGATTTTGCAATTACACTCACAAATTTTTTCGGAGTTCTGCCCTCTTGTGTAGCCACCCAATCATGCGCTTTTGTATCGAAAACGTCCAAAGGCATTTTGATACCATAAGTGTTGGAGTAAGCACTTGCAGCATGATGATTTTTTACCGCATAGATGATTTTAGACATCCCTAATCGCTTCAATTCTTCTCTCAAAGCATCAACATTTTTCAATGGCGTTGCAGCATCTGCATACAACATGCACAAGATGTGCTTCTTTGAGATTTCCGGATATTGCTTGTATTGGTTCACTAGAAATTCCTCTAGGCCATCCATATGTGTAGATTTCTCCCCACACGTAATTTGGCCTGAAGCATCCATAAAAATTGGAATATTCAGCTTAGGATCGGGAATAAGATCGGAATAGACTGATTTAGGAATTTTTACATTTGGATTCTGAGTCGTGATTATCATTGGGCTTAATGCCGCTAAAAACACGAGAATATATTGAGTGAAGCTATTCATATTGGAATTGTTTGTAGTAAATAATTCTGCAATATGTAGGCCAAAAACAGGGTGTGGGAGTTATTTAAAAATCAATTCTTCTTTTTCCTTGGTTTGACGCTCCATTCGTTTGGCTTTTCGCTCAAATAGTTCGGAAAAAGAATTAAATCCTCGTCGATAAGAAATACCTGCTCCGGTCCTATTTCGTGCGCCAGATATGGTGTTATCACTTCTTCGATAGGCTCTTAATTTTAGGCGTCTGTTTTGATTTAGCGCCCATTCCACAACAAAATCCGTCCCGAAGAAAGCATTCGAATTGGCCTGAGAATAGCTAAGACCTACCTCAACAGAAAGCCGGTCATCCAACAAATCCAAGCCTGGTCTCACTCCTACTTCAGTTCCTTGAAGAACTACTGGACCATTTATTTCCGTGGCATCATAGACATTATAATCAACGATAAAATCAACGCCCGATATGAAATCAACACCGGTCACAAATTCAGAAAGCAACTCGGTGGTTATGAGGGACAATTGCGAAGTAATGACCTCAGATAAGGTATTTTGAATCCCGGAAACGGCATCGTTTACACCAATCAAACCGGTTGTACCAGATGGGAGAAAACCACCAATAATTATCAGACCAAAGACCTGACGATTCAATTCTCCTTGATCCTGCTTGATATTACGGAGTCTACTATCGGTAAAGGATTTTAATGCTCCAACAAGATTTGGAAAACTAATTCCAAAATCAATATTGGGCTTGACCAATTCCCCTGTAATAAGCATGTTTAAATCTACGCTAGTCGTTTGCCGTGCATCTATTTTCGTCTGATCTGAAGTTAGGTAATCACTGACAAAATTGGTAAGCGGAGTTCTGATTCCTTTGTAATCTGCAACGATATCCAGATTGGCATTAAAAGGATCTCCATCCCATTTAATCGTTCCACCCGGAACAATGGTAAAAGGTTTATTCAATAAACTATAAAAAGTAAAAAGGTAGTTTCCTTCTGATATTTCATAGTCCCCAAACATCGTCATGTCTCCTCCACGTGATAAGAATATTTGCAAATCACCGGATCCCCTGCCTTGGATAATATCTCCTGCTTTTTCATCAAAAACAAGTAAGACTTCGGCATCTTCTGTCATGTTCAAATTCATTCCCAAAGAAATACCGCGGAGGTCTTCTGCTCCACTATTTCCAAAGCCCAATGAATCTTGTTCATTCTTATTAATAAAAGTGATGAAACTCACTTCGGAAGCATCCTGATCTCCAGTAATTGGGATAATTATTCTGGTATCTTTTGACGGTGTTGCATCTATTGAAATGTCAATTTGCGCAAATGGACCATTAAAACGAATATCTCCCTGGCCCAATGCATAACCGTAGTAAACTGGGTTGTGAACTTTTCGGGTATTTAAGACTAAAAATTCATCGGTAACGATACGCGCATCCAATCCCCAGGCTTTCACATGATCGTGTGTAATTCCCCCATAGATAGTTGCTTGGTTGCCAAGCGAGTCTTCTATAATTCCCCCTGTTGCATCAAAGAGAAACGGATCAACGTCCAGCTCTACATCGTTGATGTAATAAGTGGTTTGTAAATAATCCACTTTTACGGCTCCATCGTAAACCCTAAGCTTGCCATTTATATCCGGTGCTTTGAATCTTCCTCCCATCGTCACTGCTCCATCTATCCGACCAACGGTGTTCGAAATGGCATGTCCTAAAAAGTATTCTACAATATAAAGTGGGTAGTAAGAGATGTCGATATTTACATCAAAATCTCTTTCTTTCGCAATATCCATTGAAGGCAGGTATACATCACCCTCGACAATAAGTTGTTCCGGGCCTTTAGTAATCGAAATATAAGTTTCAACAGCACTATTCAAATCAGGAGTGTGGCCATCTACACGAAGTAATCCCCAATCATCTCCATTGATTTCTAGCGTATCTGCAATTATCGCGAGGTCAAAATCCTTCAAAGTATAGAAGTCTGCTACCGATGCTTTGACGTCAAATTTTCCTGTAAAATCCATTCGTTCATCATCCCAATAATCGTCAATAATAGACAAATTGAAATTTTGTAAAAGGACATTCAAGCCTTTATTGTTTACGGCTTCTAATGCAATTCTAAAATCACCATTTGTGAGATCTAAGTTTCTTGTTCTGGTATAATCCTTTCCAAAGCGAATAAAATTGTCTTCGTCGATGGTCCATTTTTCTTTTAAAATCTCGAGATCAGAAGGTAAAAACTGAACTTCATATTTATCGTCTTCCACAAGGAAGAACCTCCCTTCTAAGTTGAGATTGTCAAGTAAAGAATTCCAGTTTGTAGCATTTACTTCAAAGTCAAAAGTATCCCGGTTAAGTGTTCCGAATAAAGAGACTGGTTCTATATTCAATCCTCCAGTTTGAGTATTGTAAATTTCTAGATTTATTTCGGAATCACTCTGGCTTGTTTCTAGTTGAACTAGAATATCTCTGAATGTTAGATTGGAAAAAGCGATTTCTGGAAGTTCCAAGTCCAAGCTAAAACTGTCAATTACATTATTGAAATATCCGCCCATGTGGAACGCGCGAATGGTGTCTAGTTTTGGATCAATTAAATAAGTTAGGTTCTTAGAATCAGGGATTTTTAAATCATAATTAAATGCATAATCCCGCAGTACTTTCTTTTTAGACCTTAAATTAAAACGGTTGGAAAATTCGGGGTAATTCCGTTCCAGTAGTTGTAAAAACGCTTCTGGTACCAACTGAATATCAAAGGCACCGTTTAAATCCAAATCTAAAACATCCGAATTGATATTGAAGGATCGCTGATTATTTCCAACGATGGAAGAATTCAATTTAAGAGAATCTATTTGGTAAATTTCTTTGCCATTTTTAACCGCTTTGATATTGTATCCTACCGCTTTACCCTGAATTTTGGATAAATCAATGTCAAGTAGTTCAAGATCAATTTCACCTGAAAAGACAAAGTCATCTTTAATTAAATTCAACGCTTTTAAATCGAGGTGATTGATATTTGCTTTGAAATCGAATTTTGGAATAGAGTCAATTATTTCAATATCTCCGTTAAATGTAAAATCGATATTGTCATCTTTCACTGCAAGTTTTCCATCGAACAGACTCTTATTCAAAGTTCCATCCAAAGTAACGTTTTGATAAGTATAGCCTCTAAAATTAAACTCCTTCATTTCGGCGGACACATTGGCGTTCACTTTTTCTAATGTCAACCCAAAACCATCTTCCACTTTTGAAGAAAAGGTAACTTTCCCAAAGTCTTTATTGCCTGACCATCTGCGCAAATCAAAATCACGCAAGGACAATCCTCCTGAATATCTGGCACTTTCTCTACCTTGCCGGAGATCCATACGCATATCCATCTCTGCTTCTCCAAGGTCCGTTCTCAAATTTCCATATGCAACAAAGTCAATAAAGAAACCATCAAATCGGCCGTTAAAGTCAATGTTATTCAGTTTATCAAAGTTATTTGGTGGATCAAAATTGGGAACCAAAAGTCTCAAAGTTGCCATATCTGTTTGAAGTCGATCTACTTCCAGGTTCAGTAGTTCTTCATTTTTAACAGCTAAGTTCCGCGAACTAAAATTCCCCACAAAGTTGACATTATTACCCAACTTGATGTTTAAATCTTTTCCACGTAAATTATTGATTCTTCCCTTCACATCTCCATCAATAGAAATTACCTCTTCGATGTTTTTCCCAAAGAAAGCATTGTTTTCCAATTTAGGTGCGAACATAATGATGTCCTTGATCGCGACCTTAGAATCCTTGAAACGGATGTCCATCAATATTTTTGAATTGAAGGCTTTAAAGTCAGGATATTCTCGGTATTTAAAAACCAAGGTATCTCCCAAATCACTATAAGGCGTTTTAAGTTGCATCCCGTATAGCTCAATCCTTCGATCAGAAACTTTTGTTTGTTCAGAAGATAATTTTTCTATAATAAAACCACTGGATTCTTGTAAAGAAATACCGTTCACTTTTCCAGTAGAAACCCCTTCGGTAAATTTATAATTTTCAATATCAATATTGATTTCAAAAAGGCCCAAATGATTCCAATCAATTCGATCATCGGGGTTAACTTTTACTGGAGCTTTTCTAAGATTCTGTAAAGTAAACGTGCCGTCTGTTAGATTGCAATTGTCAACTGTGATTTGAAATACAGCAGCTGAATCTGCTTCAATTTCCTCTATTGGCTTCTCTTCATCCTCTAAGTCTTCGGGTAAGAAACGTTCTCTATCTATGATGTCAACAACAGGTTTGGTAATTATAACATCGTCCAATCCAAAATCAAGATTTTGAATATCTATCTTGTTGAAAGTAATCTCGCCCTTGGGAATATAGATCGTCATCAGCCCACCTTGAACATTGTCGTCTTTGTGAAAAGTAACATTTTCTAAGTGTAAGCCATCAACATCCAAATAAAAAGGATTCTTAGTTTTTTCCTCATCTTCTTCATCTGATTTGGTCAATTCATCAATGATAAATTGAAGATTATTCGTCGTCTGATGTGGCTCTTTTTTTATGTTGAATTGTGCATCTTTCAAATAGATGTCATCTACATCGTATTTGTTGTTTAGAATATCGAGGAGATTTGCGGATAGATCGGCTTTGAGCGTTTTCGAAAAAAGAAGTGTATCTCCTTTTTGATCTTCAATGTAAAAATCTTCTAAAATTATTTTATTAAAAAATTCAACATCCAATGTGCCAATGCTAACCTCTGCATTTAAATCCGCAGACAGTCGGGTTGTAACTTTTTTAGCCAACCAGGTTTGAAATTGGCCATATTGAACCAGAAAATAAAGAGCGAGGAGGACGAAACACAAGGCAATAAACAACCACCGAACCCAACGAAGCAACACTTTTAAAATGCGTTTTCGCCGGAGACTGATAAAAAAATCTTCCAGTACTTTAGGATTGTCTTTCATGCTTCACTTAAGAGTCGGCAATTAAATCCAAATTGAACGTCAATCGGCTATTTATAAAACCCCAAAAATAGCTAATAAATTTGGTCATATCGGTTTTTAACGAATAATTAATTAGGCCTTCTATAGGCGAATTTTCAGCTAAATCAGCTGATTTTAATCAAAAGTTAATACGGGAATTTGAGGTAAACTGTTCTAGATATTTGGGCCATGTTTCGAAATAAACTCCCATGCTCGTTGTTCTGCATAGGAATAGCCGTGCGGAGTTCTTTGATAAAAGCCAACATGACCGCCGTATTTAGGGGATTCAAAATAGAAATGATCGCTTTTTTGAGCTATTTCAAAAGGATAAGAGCTTTTGCCTAGAAAACTGTCGTCTTCCGCGGTAAGCAATAGTGTTGGAATGGATATTTGATGTAAAAATTGTAGACTATTGGACTTTTCGTAATAGTCCAAGCCACTACTAAATCCATGAATCGGAGCGGTGGCAGCATCGTCGAAAACCATAAAGGTTTTGGCAGACATGGCTCTTTCCATATCTATCTGGCCTTTTATGAGGTGCGACTTTTCTTTAAGTTTCTTTTTTAAACTGACTAGAAAGCGGTTGAGGTACATCCAATTCTCCTTTCTTTCCATTTCTAAACCACAGCCTTCTAAATCACAGGGTACGGAAACAGCTACACCAGCCTTAATCTCTTTTAAAAGATTTCCACTATTCTCACCTAGATATTTCAAAACCACATTGCCACCTAAAGAAAAACCCACCAAAACGATATGGTTATAATTTCCCGTTTTAATAGCATATTGAATGACGTAGTGCAGATCCTCCGTTTCTCCAGAATGATAAGCCTTCAATAAACGGTTAATCTCTCCAGAGCAACCTCTAAAATTCAAAGCCAAACCGTCCCATGAATTTGAAGTAAATTTCTTCATAATCCCTCTCACATATTGGCTCGAACTGTCTCCTTCCAAACCATGACAAACGACGACCAATTGTTTAGACCCTTTTCTCTCCCAATCGATATCTAGAAAATCCCCATCTGGCAATTCTAGACGCTCTCTTTCATAATTCAATCCATTTACACTCCGAAACAATGCAGGATAAATAGTTTGTAAATGGTAATTTTTACACAAAATGGGAGGATGAAAATTCGACTCTTTTATTAGCGGCATGTATTTTTCGATACTTAATATTCTGATTTATAAACTTTTCCTTCCTAACATAACCAACATTTATAACTTCAATGTTCTCAATTGGCTTTTGTCCTACTTTTCCGTCTGCTAATGTTCCACAATGGATTACAGTTCGTTGAGCAGCTGTTGTTAAGTGCAAATTAAAAGGAAGAGCAAAGGGCTTTAAGAGTTCTTCATTTTTGAAGAATTTTAGAGTGAAATCTTTCGAATTACAATCTCCTTTTTGATTTTAATTTGAGTCAGCAATCTCCTTAACAATTCTGCTTGTCGGATGGCTTCGTTTTTATCTGGATAAAGCTCACCAAAATAAGTAGCGTACCTTTTTTCATTTCCATTAAAACAACCTAGCCAAACTGTATTGAGATCTATAGCCTCATTTTTCAAATCGTAAATTAAATCTTCGGAATCCAACACCTCCTCTTCCAGACTCAATTGGACTAAAAACAAATCTCCTTTGTAATTGTAAAAACGTTCGCAATCGTAACGGATCAAATTATCGTTTTCATCAGAAACTAAAAACTCTTCTTTGGAGTTCACCACCTTGCGAATTGGATTTGATTCAAGGTTTACTTGATCTATAATCTTAAAAGGAGTGTACTTCGCATTAAATGGAACTTCGCCTAAAGAATCGATAATATAGATTGGCGTTTCGAGATGGCTCGACTTTGCCAATTCCTCCAATTCAGCATTGTGTTTTTGAACATCGATGTATTTCGGACCGATTGCTTCATATTGATTGTACACGTGAAAAGCAATAACCAAAAGGGCTACTGCACTAATAATTACCTGATTTACATTGGCGCTTTGGTACCTGTTCAAAGAAGTCTTGATCAACTTTTGAGGCCAAATTTTCTGCCACACTTTACTTAAACCTGGTTTTAATTTTTCGGAATAATTCCCAATAACCTTATTGTCAGAAACAAAGCTTATTCTTCGCTTCTTTTTTAGCTGGACAGGTTCGCGAGCTGCAGTAATCAACGCAATTACTTCGTCTTTTTGGTTCACCTCTAATAGGCCAATTCCATTTTCAACACATTGCTTTTTCAACTCGATCAAATAATCATCTTCTGGTGTTTGAAACACATCATTAGCCAAAACAATCCATTGATCATTGGCCTCATATGCTTTGAATTGCTCAATCGCATAGATATATCGATAACGAGAAAAAGGGATTAATATACTTCTTAGTAGAAAAAAGCAAACGGTCAATAAAAGCAATAACATTGAAATGCCTTTTACAATTCCATAAGCTGCTAAAGACAAGTAAGCATCTCCTATACCGAAGAAATACATCACTGCAAAAGTTGAAAACACCGTTGCCAAAACATCCCAAAATAACCTCAATTGATTTTTACTAAAAAGGACTTCATTTTGTGATTCTTTGGAGGTTGCTTCGAATGTAGCTACAAATTCTTTGTGGTCTTCTGTCAAGAAAGTCACTCTTCCATCTGCAATTATTCCATCGTCGGTTTTCAAATCCAAAGAGGCAGTGGTAGCGCTGCTACGAGGCCGGTGCTTGTAATAGTTTTTCAGATAAACTATTCCGGCTTTCTTGATTCTATTTTCAGAAAGTGTTTGCAAAGTGTTTCTATTCTTTTGGTTTGAATAGTTAGTGATGCTAAATTAACAATTTTGAGAGGAAAATACTCGCTTAGTCTTCTTTTGGTATTAAAGAAAACAATTCTATGGTCTCAACGGCTTCTTTGACATCGTGGACTCGAAGTATCCTCGCTCCTTGTTGGAGGGCAATCATATGTAAGGCAGTACTTCCATTCAGAGCCTCTGATGAATTGATTTTCAAAGCTTTATAGACCATTGACTTTCGCGACAATCCAACCATTATTGGTAAGCCTAAAATTTTAAACACATGCGTTTTGCTCAACAGCTCGTAATTGTGCTCAAGGCTTTTACCAAAGCCAAAACCAGGATCTACAATAATGTCAACAACTCCTAGTTCTCTAAGCCTTTCTACCTTGGCAATGAAGAAATCAAGGACTTCCAAAGTGACATCTTCATAAGTAGGATTGCTTTGCATCGCAGAAGGTTTGCCTTGCATATGCATCAAGATATAAGGCAATCTTAAATCTGCAACCATTTGTAAATATCCCTCATCAAGTGTTCCCGCAGAAATATCATTTGCAATAGAAGCCCCTGCCTCCACAGCCTTTTTCAAAACCTCAGCATGAACGGTATCTATAGAAATTGGGACATTTGGAAAATGCGCATGAATCATTTCTATCGCAGGAAGAACTCTTTCCAACTCTTCTTTTATGGAGATAATTTCTGCTCCAGGACGAGAAGACATTCCTCCAACATCTATAATGGAAGCTCCTTCTTCGATCATTTTTTTAGCCTTTTTCAAGACCAAATCAGCAGAACTCAATTGTCCTCCGTCATAAAAAGAATCAGGTGTCAAGTTTAGAATTCCCATAACAATGGGCTTTTCCAAGTCCAATAAAATACCTCTACAATTCAAAGTAGTTTGCTGATGCAACATAGTCTACAACTGGTTTTGAAATCAAAAGTAATTAACTCGTCTTAAAAAATGAATTTCATAGGAAAACATAATTATAATAAAAGCAGAAAGATTGCATGAGTTCATTACATTTGAACTGGAATAAAAAAGATCTAGCTATGCAATCAATTCTAAAAAGAGCCACGGAATACAATTTATGGGCGTCAAAAAAACAAGGTGATTTTCTTCTTGCACAAGACTTGACATTATTGGATCAAACAATTGAAAACAGTTTTCCATCTATTCGCGATACGATCATTCATATTTGGAGTGCGCAAGTTGGTTGGCTGTCCAGGCTTCAAAACATCGAGTCTTTCGTTTATCCAAGAGATAATTTCAATGGCTCAACCTCAGAAGCAATTCAGCTCATGAATGATCAAAACGAAGAGTTCAATGATTATGTGGGTTCATTAACAATGGAAGAATGTAGTGAAAACGTACCAATAGAACTAAAGCATTATAATACCTCTACGGAGTTAAGTCGGGCAGAAATTATTCAACACTGCATGAATCATTCGACTTATCACCGGGGTCAGTTAATCACAATGGCCAGACAACTGGGAATGATAAATCCACCTTCCACAGACCTTTTCTTTTTTCTTCTTGAAAAGAAAATTGAAAAATGAAAACCAAATTTTTCATCCTACTCTTTAATCTTTTACTTTTGCTTTTTTTAGGCGAAGTAGCAAGCAGACTTTTTCCTACGCTCTTCGACAAACCACCTCCTTTTAATACTGCAATTCTGGACGACACTTTGGGCTGGTGTCAAAAACCCAACTATAAATTCAAAGGCACTCAATACACCTTGGGCAAAAAGCCTTACAAAGTAAAACTCAATTTTCAGGAAAACGGATTTCGTTGTTTCCCAAAAGCTTCGGAAGGTCCTGACACCACCATGAAGGTATTGGTGATTGGTGATTCATTTACCCAAGCCGTGGAAGTTTCTGATGGTCAACAATTCTATTCTTATTTGGATTCTAACTTTCAAGTATTTGCCTATGGAATGGCTGGATATGGGACCTTGCAAGAAAAACTGATTTTGGAAAAATACTTTAATCAAATTCAACCTGATTATGTTATTCTACAATTCTGTTCAAACGATTTTATAGATAATAATTACAACTTGGAGCAAGGAGCTTCTTATCGGGTCGGTTTGCGCAGACCTTACTTAGCAGCAGATGGAAAGATAACCTACAAATCCCCACTGCCCTATTTTGAACAACAGATCAATCGGTCTAAATTTTTAAAATTTGTTTATGAAAAATTTCTCAGAATAAAGCTGAAACTGGGTTTCAAAAATACGCAATCCAGTGAGTTTCATATTGCCTCTAACGGTCAGGCATATGCTCCTTTCAAAAATTCTATAAAAACAACAAAAAGTTTGCTTTCTGAAATCAAATCATTAATTTATCCTTCCGCTCAATTAATTGTAATGGCTGCAGATTCATTCCAGCCCCAGGACCAAACAATTCAACAAATATGCGAGTCAATTGATATTTCATTTATACCTTTCCCAGGTCTAAAAATGGAATCAGCCCAAATAGATCAAGAAATTTTTACAGCAGATGGGTTTCATTGGACACCATACGGACATCGAATTATTGGACAGAATTTATTAGAACACATTAGCGTAAAGTTTAATTTAAAACATTCGAAATAGAAAAATATGTCATTAATTGTACCTTCCTCTTTAGTATCTAACCAGTGGTTGAACGATAATTTGAATCATCCTGACTTGATTGTTCTAGATGCAACAATCGCTAAAGTGGGGTCAAAAGCTGGACAAGAAAATAAGACAGATTTAGTCATTGACGGAAGTCTATTTTTTGACCTCAAAAACATATTTAAAAACCTTAAGAACGATCTGCCAAATACCTTTCCTACCCCTGAATATTTTCAGGAAGCAGCTCAAAATTTAGGACTAAACTCAGATAGTTGCATTGTCGTTTACGACAAGGAAGGCATATATTCTTCTGCCAGAGCTTGGTGGTTGTTTAAGGCTATGGGACACGAAAACGTCGCTGTTTTGAATGGTGGCTTTCCTGCATGGCAGAAATCCGGTTTTCCCACTAAAGAAGATTACAAACAATTAGGAACGAAAGGAAGTTTTAAAGCGAATCTTCAGCCAGAAATGATCACTTATACCGAAGATGTTCTAAAAAACATAGCATTGAAGGAATATTTGGTCTTAGATGCTCGATCAGCAGGGCGATTTGATGCTTCAGAACCAGAACCTAGAGTAAATTTGAGAGGTGGGCATATTCCAGGATCTAAAAGTCTGCCGCATAAAAGGCTGGTAAAAAATGGTTTTATGTTGGAAAAAAGGGAGTTAGAAACCTTATTCTCTTCGCTCGCACAGGAGCAAGAAAAGCTCATTTTCAGCTGTGGATCTGGGATTACCGCTTGTATTCTTGCGCTTGGCGCAGAATTAGCGGGAATTAAGCAAACACAGGTCTATGATGGATCTTGGACTGAGTGGGCTTTGAGAGAAGACTTGCCTATAGAAAAGTAAAAGTCCTTCTTGCGTGCAATTTAGGCCTATCAAAGTCGTTACTAGATTGATGAATTAAAGTCTTAATAGTAATGGATTAGGCATTCAATTTGAAGCATTTAACTCAGTTGACCTGAATTCCGATTTTAAAGCTAATTTTATCCCAATATCATATTAATGTATTTCTTAAGAGTACTCTTCTTATTTTCCCTCTTTTTCTTTGTCCAATCTTTCCAGATTGCAGCTCAAAAAGCCAATAATTTATTGAGTGAGGTATACCTGAATGGTGAAATTCAAAACGAGTACATCTATGAAGATGGGCAAGCGATTGAGATATGGCAGCGGCGCAACAAGGACGATTCTGGTCTATATTATCATTTCGATTTAAGCTATAATGAAAAAGGACTATTGGATACTGTTGTCTTAAAAGACGATTCTTTGAATTTAGTCATTTCCCGAAGTGTTTACAATTATGACGATGAAGGAAAAAGGAAACTCGTTGTATGGATCAATGAAGGACAGGAAGGTTATCAGGTTGACACCATTTACCATAGCATTAGACATTACATTGATCGCAAAGAACAATATATCATTGAAATAGACAGTCGATTCGTTCAAAGCTCTGAAGAAAAAACGAAAGTCAATTATATTGAAAAAAAATGCTCTTTTGATGAAGCTTCAAAAACCTTAGAATGCAGTACATTCGATGACAGCATTTTCCCTAAACTAAGCATCTATAAATTTGACGATAAAAATCGCAATCCCATCCTTTTAAGTATCCATAATCAAGCACTTTTCCCGCTCAATTTTATTCCTCATAATCTTAAAACCATTAAACGCAACCCAGAAGGATCTTTTAGCAATTCGACCTTTTTTCAATATCGGTATAATGAAAATGGATTGCCTACTTTAATGAGATATAAAGATGAAAATGGCAATAAAATGAAATTCGAATTCGAATACCAATAGATCCAAGCACTTTTTTGACAATTGAATCGATTAATAAATTCGATTTAGGTAAAACTCTGGCAAGTTCAGTTATATTTGAGGACCAAATAAAACTAGAGAATGCTACAAGAGAAAATCCTCGTGACTGGGGCTGGTGGTCAAATAGGCACTGTCCTATGTGATGAACTGAGAAAAATTTATGGTGAAGAGAATGTCATTGGGAGCGATATAAAAGCCCAAGTTAATTCTTCTGGACCGTTTGTGATCTTAGATATTTTAAACACACAAAGAATGTGTGAAATCATTGATGATCATGGCATCAATCAAATCTATCACCTTGCCGCGATCCTTTCCGCAAGTGGAGAATGGATGCCGCTCAAAACCTGGAATGTCAATCTAAATTCTCTACTCGATATATTCGAAATTGCCAGAGAAAAAAACATCAAAAAGATATTCTATCCCAGTACGATTGCGGTCTTTGGCAAAAGTACTCCGCAAAAAGATACACCTCAATACACAAGTCTGGAACCTACTACAGCTTACGGTATGAGTAAGCTATCAGGCGAATTGTGGAGCCAATATTATTTTAATCGATATGGTATGGATATTCGCTCCGTTCGATATCCTGGCATTATAAGCTATCAATCGCTTCCTGGAGGAGGAACAACTGATTATGCGGTAGAAATATTCCATGAAGCACTGAAAAACGGTCAATATACCTGCTTCTTAAAAGAAGACACTTATTTACCAATGGTTTACATGCCAGATGCTATTCAAGGAACGCTACAGCTCATGGAAGCACCTTCAGACAAATTGAGCGTTAGGACTTCCTACAACCTTTCGTCAATGAGCTTCTCCCCTTCTGAACTGGCCAATGAAATCAAGAAAAATATTCCTAATTTCACAATCAAATACGAACCAGATTTTCGACAACAGATTGCCGAAAGCTGGTCCCAAAGCATCTTGGATGATGTTGCTAGAAAAGATTGGAATTGGTCGCCTAAATATGATTTAGAATCGATGACAAAAGATATGATTTTTCAACTAAAAAAAAATTAAGTAATGTTCAATAAAGTTAAAGCCGAATTACAATCAGAATTGAATGAAATTCGTGAATCAGGATTGTATAAAGAAGAAAGAATTATTACCACACCTCAAGCCGCAGCTATCAATACGGACCAAGGACATGAAGTGTTGAATTTTTGTGCCAACAATTACTTAGGCTTGTCTTCCCACCCTGATGTGATTGAAGCAGCAAAAGCAACGATTGATTCACACGGTTTCGGAATGTCTTCTGTGCGATTCATTTGTGGAACCCAGGATTTGCACAAAGTTTTGGAAGAAAAAATAGCAGACTTTTTAGGAATGGAAGATGCGATTTTATACGCCGCAGCCTTCGATGCTAATGGTGGTTTATTTGAACCTATCCTAGGAAAAGAAGACGCAATTATTTCGGATTCGCTCAACCATGCCAGCATCATAGATGGTATCCGTTTGTGTAAGGCCGCGAGATACCGTTATGCAACAAACGACATGGCAGATCTTGAAGAAAAATTAAAAGAAGCACAAGGAGCAAGAAGGATATTAATTGCGACTGATGGAGTATTCTCAATGGATGGCACGATCGCTCAGATTGATAAAATTTGTGATTTGGCTGACAAATATGATGCGATGGTAATGGTAGACGAATGCCATTCTACAGGATTCGTAGGAAAGACAGGACGAGGTACACATGAATACTGTGGAGCAATGGGAAGAGTCGATATCATCACTGGTACTTTCGGTAAAGCTCTGGGTGGCGCATCGGGCGGTTTTACAGCAGCCAAGAAAGAAATTGTAGAAATGTTGAGACAAAAATCTCGACCTTATTTATTTTCAAATACCCTTGCACCTTCGATTGTAGGAGCTTCTATAAAAGTCTTGGATGTGCTAAGCAATTCAACAGCGCTTAGAGATAAACTAGAAAACAATACCAAGTATTTTAGAAACGAAATGACGAAGGCTGGATTCGACATCATTCCTGGAGTTCATCCAATTGTACCGATCATGCTTTATGATGCAAAATTGGCGCAGGAATTTGCAAGTAAATTACTTGATGAAGGAATTTATGTAATTGGTTTTTTCTTTCCAGTAGTTCCTAGAGAACAGGCAAGGATCCGAGTACAAATATCCGCTGGACACGAAATGGAACATCTTGAAAAAGCAGTTGCAGCCTTTAGTAAAGTGGGCAAAGAATTGGGAATTATTGGGACTGGGAACTAAATACAAGTTGGAAGTTGTTAAACAGTTTTAAAACTCAACATCCAATGAAAATAACATTCACAAAAAAGAAGGAATCCTTCATTGTTTCTATCGAACGCGATGACGGGACTGTTGATTGGACAAAGACAATTATGCCCTTGGCTTATCACGACATCATCCATTATGTTTTAGAAACAGAATTGAACTACAAAAGAGGGTTTTATGGTTTGATAAACGAAGGTTTTGCAATGGTAGATTTTCAGAAACCAAAAGATCAAAAGCCAATTGGTTTGCAAACCAAAAACCTTCCAGAAGAAGCGCTGCATACTGAGTTTATGGTAAGTGTTCTTCAAACCCATCTTTTACAGTTTGGAAATGATGCAGACTTATTTGGGACGTTAAAACAAACTTTAGAAATAAACGAAATTGAGTTGCCGAAAGAAGTTGATGAAAAGAAAATAGCAACTATTGTTTCAAAAACAAGAGTATTGCTAAAGGAGTTCCAAGCAAAGGATAAATTAGAAGTAAAAATGACTTTTTAGGTGAAGTACCTAAAAAGTCATTCGTATTTTAATAAGAATTTTTCTAATTAAATATAGCCATCCGATAACCGAATGTAGCGTTCCATCCTGTAAATGAAAGCTCTCTATTTTTATGCTCAACTGATTCAAAGAACCCCGTTGGCTCCCAAAAAACTTGGTTTACTTTTCCACTCATATAAAAGCTTCGGAATCTCCCAACAGCAAATTCCAAACGCAATCCTCCTTCAAGAAAATTAGTTGGATCCAACGTATAAATTTCTTGCTCTCCTCTGATATCTCCGATATACTGATTGGACAAATAAATAATTTTACCTGCTCCTACAAGCGGCTGAACTTCTACCGTTCTACCCAGCTTAATGCGGAAGAGTGCCCTGACTGAAAGTTGCAATTGATTGCGATCGTGTTCGTCAAGGTTTTTTAAAACATTAATGCTTTGAATCAACCTTTGTCGAGTTGTGCCTGGTAAGGATTCGTATCTATCTGGAGCAGTTTTAATATTCAAATTAGAAGTGTAATAAAAATGATTATGGTAACCAGAAGCAAATTCTATTATCACAGGACGAAGATTATAAGATAAGGTTAAGCCAATATTTTTTTCTGTTGAATTAACTGAATACCAAGTTGGG
>CALIAG010000440.1 GCA_938041325.1 uncultured Saprospiraceae bacterium
TTTTTTGATGTTCTTAGTTCATTAGGACGTTGTTACTCCATTTAGGAGGGTAGCCAATGCTTTGCCATAGTCTATGAAGGCGATAGTTTCATCTGTCCTTGCTAATTTCATTTTATCAAAAATAACAAGTGCTTCACCATTACTTTCTAAATGATAAATCTGATGATTTTCGAAAAATCGAATGACTTCATCTGTGAAAAATGAACGAATTTCAGATTCTTTATTCCCCATGATCAGAAACTTTTTAGAAAAATCTGGATACATCTCAAAATCAATATCTTTATATCCAGTATATGCCATTACTCTATCAAATAATTTTTCGAAGACACCTTCTTTCTCCATTCTAAAAATGGGTATTTTTTTATTCAAATTTAATACCATCAGTGTTGTATTAAATGTTTCAGCTGTAAAAGCAGCACCCTCACTGAACGTTACATCCGAAATTTCCCAAGATATATCCAAACCTTTTAGTGTTCCTTTGAGACAATTTGATTTACGTTCGATTGGTCTAATTTCAAAAAAGTGAAAATTCTTTAGGTATTTTGTGTCCCAATTTACTTGATGGGAATATTGATAGTCTTTCTCATTTGCTAAATTTTGTAATCGATTTTGTCTAGGTGATAATTTAGGGGTAGAGCTGTTTAAAGAAATTTTTAATGCTCTATTATGACTGGATGATGAAACATGAGAATCCAGTCCTTTTATGATGACTTTACCGCCAGAGTCTTTTTGCATTTTTAAATAGTCCACTAGGTAATCCATATAGGTCATACCTACCAATCTGGTTTCCGATAAATCAATATTTACATCTACCCCCGAAGGGATTTGGGCCACAAGTTTATCAATTTTTAAGATGCCTAAAAAATTCGCAATTCCTTTAATCTTTAAATCGTAACTGCCATCTGGTTGCGCAATCAAATTTGAACCTGAATTATAAACCATTTTAAAAAAACGTGGTATAGATACCCTGGCCAATAGCATATGACTAACCATAGCCAGCAATAACCCTCCAAGTAATCCAATTAGTAAATTAGTGTAAAGAGTTAAAACCATCGTACCAGTGAAGAATATTAGTTGTTCGGTTCCCTGACTATAAACTTGTTTAAAGACCGCTGGTGAGGCTAGCTTAAACCCGGTATAAACTAGTAAAATTGCAAAAGCACATAAGGGTACTTGTCTCATTATTGGGCTTAATACCACAATAAATAGTAACAACAGAAGTCCTTGATACATATTGGACCATTTCGTCTTTGCGCCATTGTGAATATTGACCGTACTTCGAATAATTACAGCGATAATTGGTAACCCTCCAAGCAAACCAGCTACCATTGTGCTCAACCCAATACCTGTCAAATCTTTATTCAAATTCGTCTTTCGTTTATAAGGATCAATCTTATCAATTGCTTTTGCAATGGCTAATGACTCAATACTTGTTATGATTAGAATGGAAAGCACGGTTGTCCAGAATTCAATGGTATTAATTTTACTAAAATTGGGGTGCATTATTGAATCCATAATATTATCTGGGATGTCCAATAGTAGGTCAGGCCCTACCTCATAGCCCTTTCCGAAGAATGAAAGTGTATGCGGGTCAAAGAAATTGAAAAAATACACAAACGGAATAGAAAGTGCAATAACCCACATCGGCGCAGGCAGAATATGGAAAAATCGATAACTGATTTTGGAATGAAACAATAACAAAAGTAAGCCCGCCAAAGCAATAATTACCACAAAGGGATTAGCTTGCGGCAAGAGAACAACAGCATCGATAAGATTTTGTATAATGCTGGGGCTATCAGAATGGGTGCCCATAGCAACATGTATTTGCTTGGCAAAAATGATAATTCCAATGGCTGCTAAAATGCCGTGAATCACGGAAGAATGGAAAATGTCTGCTAAGCGACCTAGTTTCAATAGTCCTAATAATACTTGAATTGCACCGGAAACTACCACTGCAGCTATTACATAATTAAATGCTTGTCCTGTGCCATCATCCATCAACGCAATACCCAAAAGTATTACCGCAATAACCCCTTTAGCAGGTCCATTGACAGATATATGACCACCACGATAAAAGGTTGTTACAACACCACCAATGATTGCTGAAATAATACCCGACATTGCTGGTGCGCCAGCCGCCAAAGCGATGCCTAGTGAAAGAGGTAAAGCAATAAGGGAGACGCTCACTGCTGCA
Organism: uncultured Saprospiraceae bacterium; assembly: GCA_938041325.1. Classification (GTDB taxonomy): domain Bacteria; phylum Bacteroidota; class Bacteroidia; order Chitinophagales; family Saprospiraceae; genus CALIAG01. The sequence goes on from CALIAG010000440.1 coordinate 2,195, forward strand.
ATCAAATCACTTTGCCAATTTTCAATTAATCCCTTAATGCCTTTTTTTGGTGTGGTTTCTATATGTTGGTCTTTCATTGGTTTTCTAGCCCTTTTTGGGTTATATAATTTTTGTGCTTGTGAATTTTAGCCAGATAAAATTAAAATTCAAGCTACTTATGCATTAAGCTATGATTTCAACTTGAAATTCGATAAAATTTTCGAGTTAAGAAGCCGAGCCGATAAAAGTAAGGAATTTGTGCATAGGAGGGAAGTAGGGATGAATTATAGTCAATGTTAGACATAGTTTTATTCCTTTTCTATTGAGGTTTCCAAGTTATCATCTTCTCCTACAGACTTCTTTGCTGAGATTTTAAAATTTGAACTAATAGGATAGAGGAAATTAATACCTACATTTTCTGTAACTATTCCAAACTTGTAATTCAAATTGAATCCCCGTTTCCGTATGGACTCCCTTATTTTATTGATTGAAATTCAATTAAATTGAGAATGGTTATTGATTTTTAGGGTCACATATGATTTGTTATATTTTGTTTTAAAAAAATGATTTAGCTTCAATACCCAAGAATGTACAGCGCGCGAAAAACGTACTGATGTAAGAGGCTATGATTTAACACCATATTTTAAACTAAACTTCATGGGGTTCTCTGACATGCGTTCGCAGATACATACATCCGTCCACAAGTACATTGCCTTTCTCCGTGTATTTTGCTATTGATATTCCATTAATTTTAAGGTTGCTACGGCAAGTTTATTAAAAGCAATGATTTTCCAATTAGTATGAGAAGGCTATGAATTAGGTACTTTGTAACCACCTATTTTTTATCCAATCTGTTTTTGCTACGCTTACCTTTCCTTGGGTAGGTATCATATGCTGCCAAACCCAGTTGTAATGTTTAATTACTTCACCTGCGGTCATATGTGGGCGGTCTCCAGTAGTATGTCCGTCTTCCACTACTATGACATCATATTCTTTAGTTAGCGCAGATTGTACGGTAGATTCTACGCAAAAATCGGTTGCGCAACCTGTAATCAGTAATTGTGAAATAGCTAGTTTTGAGAGTGTGTTTTGAAGATTGGATTTATAAAAGACATCATTAGCATATTTGTCAATGAGAATATCGCTTGGTTCAATAAGTAGCGCATCCAAATTTTCCCATTCGCTTGAATTCTTCTCAAATTCACCAGTGCCAGTTCCGTCATGTTGAATACATATTACTGGCACATCTAGATCTCTTGCTATGGAACTGAGTTCATTTATTCTAGTAACTACCCCATCGGCATCAAATCTTGGTGTTATCTCCGTGAACGAACCTTTTTGCATGTCAATAATTAAGAGTGCTGTGGTATCATTTTTCATTTAGGTATGATATTTTGTGTGAGGGAACTGAGCTAAAAATAGGAAATTTGAGAGTAGGAGAAAGGGTGAGTTACTTAAGAGGGGCTTGGTAGCAGTTCTTTTTTATCTTTTCCAGTGCCTTGGGAAATGTTTTTGACATAAATTCTAAGTGCTCGTCCATAACATCTATTTCAACTGTGAGTATGTTTGTTTCATTTTCTTCCCTCAAGGCATATATCTCGGTAGCGCCTGTCCATTTTTTTGAATCGTCGTCTATAGGTTGTTCTTTTCCTTCCACCACACTACCAATATGCTTGAACTGTATGATTTTAGCAGGATTATGTTTTGTGATACTACTGTAGATGCCACTTTGATCTGGTCCTAGAAAATGGATTTTACCACCTTCTTCCCAATTGTCACAGATCAGAAAAGACCCCTCAAAAAAAACACCTGCCCATTCGCGATAAGAGTGCTCATTCCAAAGTACTTTCCAAATCATGGTTTTTTCGGCCTTAATGTCAATGGAAAAAATTAATCGGTTCATCGTTATTTTGTTGATAATTATGCCTAACGTTTATTGTATGATTTATGACTTTAGAAATAAACCTTTTTTAAACTTAAGAAAAGTTTATTCGTATAACTAAGTCACTATCAATTATGAGCCTTGTTGTAATGCGTTATTTTTTGTTGTTATACAGCTTAATTGCCTTTAAATATTTAATTCCACCAGCTTTTGTTTGCTCGTATAAGAACCCACTTAATTCGGGGTGATTTTTGTCAATCCAACTTACAAGTTCGTCTCTATTTTTAAGAAATTTATCAACATTAAAAACCTCATATTCAATTCTTTCAACTTTCACTATTCTATTATTGTCAAATCGGACTATTTCATTCCAAACCATTGGTTCTTCGGTAAGAAAAAAAAGTCTCTTATCAATTTTTGAAATTTTTGCTGTTACAACTGCATTTTCTTCCTCAATTTCAAGAATTTTATAGGTTGGTTCAAATACCGAATCCCATTTCAGCCATACCGCATATCCATTTTGGGAAAAACGCTCTTCATAGTTGTCTGCATTTTCTCTAATCACGATACTATCAGCTAGTAAAGTTAGCATTTCAAGCCTATCAGAGTTATCAAGAGCTTTATAATATTGCTTCGCAATTTCAAGTTTGCTCTTTTCTTTAACCTTTTCCTTTTCTGAAGTTTTGCACGACATCAATCCGATTAGTAATAAAGATAAAATTATTGGATTTATTTTCATCAGGCACTATCTTATAAACAATGGTTTTGCTTAATTTTTTATGTATATCTAATCACAGAGATATAGTTTAGCTATTGTTGTTTAATTCATTATTCTGAAGATAATTTACCATCCATTGCACACCGAATTTATCTATAAACGCCCCAAAGTATGCACCCCAAAATGTATCTCCTAATGGCGTCGTTATTGTTCCTCCCAATGAAAGTCCATTAAATAATTTAAGAGCTTCTTCTTTACTCTCAGGACTAATAGATATGTAATAATTATTACCAAATGTTAGTGATTGCCCCTTGGATTCAAGTACATCAGTCCCCATTAAGAAATTCCCAGATCCTATTGGTATCCCAACATGCATTACTTTTCTCTTGTCTTCTTCGGACATTAAATCATTAGCAGGCATATCCCCAAAGCGTCTTATTCCACCAACGAATTCAACACCAAATACTGATTTGTAAAAATTAAATGCCTTTTCAGTGTTACCCATAAAGCTCAAATAGGTGTTGATTGTTGCCATATTTTGTTTTTTTAGAAATTATTACGCTTAATGCTTTTATTAATGAAGCATGTTAGTCAAGGTACTTTTTTTTCTTTTTTTATTTATTCAACCATCTTCTCTAAAATTTTAAGGGAGAAAGTTTGTTCAACACAAGTATATATTTATTAGGTAATCTGGTTTCACTTTCTTGAAAAAGATGGTTAAAGTTTTGAAATTATATTATTTAAAATTAGTAAAAAACCCATTTTAAAATCGCTATCAAACCAGTAAAAATTAGAATTATAGTTGTAAGTATAACGATACCACACCCAATAATATAAAGTTTGTTTTTCCAACTTTCTTTTTCAGGTTGCATTTCGCTAGGCGTATTCAGCCGTAGCTTTTTAGTAATTTTTATGTATCTGAATGGATTACTATCAAACTCATTTATCCAATTGAAATTTGGGTTGTATACTTCCAAATCACCCTCTTGGAATTTTCTCCGGTCAATTTCTCTGGCCGCTTTTAAAAACTCTTTAGCATATAGTAATAAGCCAAATTTATTTCCTTTAGCAGATCCGAACTCTGTATTAAATTCAGAATCAAAGTAAGCTTCAGATTCTGAACAGTTATGCTCTATTTTTTCGATGAATTCGTCTAATTCTTCGTTGGTCATTAATATTTGCTTCGGTGTTTGTACGTGATTTCATAACGGAATCAGCGGAGTTGATTTGAGCTAGAAATCCAGAATCATAAAAATAAGGAATTTAGTAGTAGGGTAGAAGTAAGAGCTGAATTATAGGTGTTGTTGGCAACTGGGTTTTAAACTTTTGTTTAGCACATTCGTATCTTACTCAATTCGCTTTCCTTTAAAATAAACTTTTCAAGGTTTGTACCAATTTGTTTATCAAAAAGCATATTATCAGTAATACTATTCCGATTATAATTGGGAGTATGCCACCAAA
>CALIAG010000441.1 GCA_938041325.1 uncultured Saprospiraceae bacterium
TGATTTGACGGAGTTTAGAAGTTCACAGAAGTCAGCAATGCTGAATAGCTTAGGAGGAATGCCGGTCAACCGTTTTACCAAAAAGGTAAATGTCAGATGGCACAACTTCGTAGGTCAAATGAAGCAGGCGCGAATCATATAACTCATACACGCATATATATAGCTTATTTGAGAAGCTTAAGAATCCCTTGATGGTTAAAAACTGTCAAGGGATTTTTTTTGCACTTTCCAAAACCAAGAGAAATGCAGATCATGGGTGATCAAGTTTTGTTTTTAAACATCATTTTTGTTATTGATTATCAATCAAAATGATCTTCTCTTTCCTTTTGCTCTAAAAAAAGCTAATTGTGTCCATTTCGATCTATTTATAGATCAATCAAGTGGATTGGTACATATTATGTTATATAGAAAGCAATATGATGTTATATTATCATCAATTGTTGAGTTATAATTCTTTTTATACGATAGGATTTTTAATTCTTTAGGAATGATGGAGAAGAGGTTTAAACTAAAAAAAATAAAATTTATGAAAAAAGGTATTTTGATTTTTTGCTTGATTTTTATCTTTTCCTTAGGATATAATTTTGCCCAAACAATCGATTCAGAATTTGCTCCGAAGTTTACGCAGTCAGGCAGAATATATAGTGCGGCTAATTATTTGGATGAGAAGATCTTAGTTGCAGGAAGCTTTTCTTTTATCGGTGATCAACCCGCAAATAGTTTTGCCAGAGTACTTCCTGATGGATCTCCTGATGTCAGTTTTAATATGGATCCAAGCATTATTGGATTACCCAACAATTTTGTAACTCAGTCTGATGGTAAAATTTTAATTGCTGGAAAGTTTTACAATACTGAAAATGAATTTTTGGGAAATATTATAAGACTGAAGGTTAATGGAGATATTGATGAAAGTTTTCAAGGAATTGGAAACGGGGAAGGCGAGTATTTTAAAATGAAGCTTTTACCAAATCAAAAAATATTGACTGCTTATAAAAGATGTGGGCAGTTTAATAATGTCTATTCTTGTCTGAATTACACTGTTGAATTGTTTAATGCAGATGGTTCACCTGATTCTAATTTCACTGAAGTTGAATTTGTGCCGGACTTAAACGAAGAAAATGAACTTCTTTCGATTGCAGTTCAATCAAACAATTCCTTTGTAATCGTAGGGTCTAATTTAAGCATTGGCAATCTAACGCAGAATATAGTTCGTTTGAACGCTGATGGAACATTGGACAGTGACTTTAATCCCGAAATTACTTTTCCTTCTGGATATCAAGGAGAGTTTTATGACATTGATATTTCTCCCAATGGAACAATCGGCGTAATAAGTCCGAATGGAGCAAATGTCGCACTTTTGGATGCAGAAGGAATTCAAATTCAATCCACCTCATTGTCAAATGAGCATGGGCAAATTGTGGCTTTATCAGACAATTCTTTTTTTATCTGTGGAAACAAAGTTGTTCGAATGTTTTCGAATGGAGAGGTATATGATATACCTGGAGTACAAGGTTTTAATTGGTTTTTGAAAGCGGTTGCCTGGGGGAATGGAGTGATCGGTGCAGGTTTTTTTACTTCTATTGGAGGTTTTTCAACCAATGGTATTGTGAATTTTGATATTACAAACAATACTCCGCAAGTTGATGAGTCCTTTCAACCAAATTCTTTTGGAAATGGTAGTATTCAAAATATTGTAGTCCAAGAGGACGATAAAATAGTAGTGTCTGGGGCTTTTAATTCTGTTAATGGAGAGCCTTATCAAAATACAGTAAGATTAAACCAAGATGGAAGCGTTGATCCTACGTTCAATTTGGAATCTCCAGCAGGAGCAAATCTTATAAATTTAAAAATGCAATCAGATGGTTCTCTTATAGCATGTTTTTCAAATACTTTACAAACTTTGAGAAGGCACGATAAAGATGGTAATCTTTTAGAGATTCTTCCTTTCCCTCCTCATCCCGGTTCGAATTCTGGAGCAAGGTATTTGTCCATTGATTCTGAGGATAAAGTTTATGCAGGAGATAGAATTTCCTTTATGACGAATGGTGAAAGCAGTCAAGGCTTGAAGAAATATGATTTTTCGCAATCCATAGTTGAAGTGACAGATTATGATGATTTGTATATGGACGGTTTAGTTCGGTTCAATGGTTTGCTTACCCAACAAGATGATAAATTATTGATTTTTGGAGAAGAATTAAGTTATGCTGGTTCATCAAAAACACCGATCATTCGCACAGAGCTTTCGGGAGAAAGAGATTTAGGCTTTGTTTCCGATTTACCAGAAGATTTTTCTGCCAGAGCCTTAATTGAGGTCGATCAAAATTCGTATTTTATTTCAGGAAGCAATTCTGTGGAAGGAATGGTGTTCAAGCTTGGTGAGAATGGTGAAATCGATTTTTCACTTTCTGATGATTTTGCGATCGATGGTAACCCTACTTATTTCGTAAACGAACTCTTTAATTTACCTTACAATCTTATTTTAGCAAACGGTTCATTTAATTCATTTAAGAATAATCCAGTCTCCAGTCAAAAGGTATTAATGGATGTTGATGGAAATTATATCGCGGAATTTCTACCACAAATCAAAGCGGCTAATATCAATGATGTAGCATTTTTAAATTCAACAACCGTTTATATTGCAGGAGATTTCACAAACGAAAATAGTGGATCGAGTCTTATGCGTGTATCTTTTCTACCTACTTCCATTGACGAAAAAAATCTTCACGATAATAGATTAGAGTTGTTCCCTAACCCAACAAACATCGACTACGTTTTAACGAGTTGGCCGCTTGCTTTAACCGGCAAAGAAATGAGCTATTCTATATTAGAAACGGCTAGTGGAAAACTGCTAAGAAATGGGAGAGTGGTAATTCAAGGTCAAACTAAAATTGATTTACAAGATATTCCAGAAGGCAGTTACATCCTAAGAGTAAAAGGGGAGGAAGAAACATGGTCTTCAAAGATTATAAAGTTCAAATAAGACAAAGGAGTGAAGGCAAATATAAAAAGAGGATATTGAGCAAATCAACATCCTCTTTTCTTTACAGCTTAATTTTGAAAAAAAGCCCTACCCGGGCGGACAGGGCTTAACAACAAAAAATATAAAGCTATGAAAACTAAAACTATTTTAATTATTCCTCTTCGGCACCGTCTTTAACAATCTTGCCACCATCCAATTCATCTTGCCATTTTTTTAGTCTATCCCACTCACCGTTACTTGCCAAACGCGCTTGCTCTGGCCATGTAGTTGGATCGTGTGCTTTGTATCGATTGCCAGCTTCTTCTAGGATTGCTTTAATTTTAGCCACCTCAGTGTTTGCCAAAGCTATCCAAGTGGTAATACCGGCAGTGTTCAATAATTCTTCAATCTTTGGTCCAATACCTTCAACGATCTTCATATCGTCTTTATTATCGGATTTCGTTTCAACTGTCTTAGTTGCGACTGGAGCTGGAGTAGATTTAGGTGCTGCTTTTTTGGTCTTAGCAACCTTAGCCACTGTCTCAGCTACTTCTTCTCCTAGAGGTAACACATTAATAAACATTCTGTTCAACCTTCTCTTCTTAAAGGCTACAGTTCCGTCAATTAATGCATATATAGTATGATCTCTACCAATACCAACACCTTCACCAGGGTGATACTTAGTACCTCTTTGTCGTACAATTATGTTTCCAGCGGTTACAACTTGTCCACCGAATATCTTGACACCGAGTCTTTTACTTTTACTATCTCTTCCGTTATCCGAACTCGACGCTGCTTTCTTATGAGCCATTTTTCCGTAATTTTCGTTTTAAAAATAAGATGATTACACTAATAATTCAAATAAATCTTGAAAAAACTCAAGTATTTATCCTTTAATAGCGTCAATTTTGATTTTCGTGAAAGATTGACGGTGGCCATTCTTTACTTGATAACCTTTTCTTCGTTTTTTCTTGAAGACAATTACCTTGTCTCCTTTTTGATGTCCTAAAACAGTGGCAGATATACTTGCCCCGCTTAGTACCGGCGTGCCTAGACTGACTTTTCCGTCATTATCTACCAAGTGAACTTGGTCAAATGACATCTTGTCGCCTTCTTTGGCTTCTAGCTGGTGGACAAAGAGTTCTTGCTCTTTCTCAACTTTAAATTGCTGACCAGCTATTGTAACGATTGCGAACATGTTTAATTAAATTTTTAACGTTTTTTAAAATGGACTGCGAAGATACAACTAATTACATGTAAAACCAACATATTCACCGTTGAAATATCAGGATATTAAAGCTTTAGTTTGTTGACAACCAAGTTATTGAAGGACTAATTTCGTTTTTTTCAATCCAAAGCCTATCCTTCCGAATTTTCAAGCAGCTATTTTTGATCTCATTCTTTCCCTTTTTGTCATCAAATAAGACTATAAAAGATCGTTTAATAGAAATTGGAATTTTAGCTTTTCGTTCCCTCTAAAAGCAACGATTTTTATCTTTTTACCTATTTTTTTCTTAAACAAATAATTCAAATCGGAAAGGGTGTAGAATCTAGATGGAAGCATATTAATTCGATTCAACACATCACCAATTCGTATGCCGCAAGCATGTGCTGGAGAGCCTGGAATGACATTAGAAACAACGAAGTTTTTGAGTTTATTACCGCTAGCAATTACGAAAAGACCACTGCGGTCATAGAGCAATTTTTTGTTAAAACTTTTATCCGGTTTTAGATACATTTTTTCTCTTGGGTAGTCAATTATTATTTGAAAACGACTCAACAAGACATTGCCAATAATTCCGTTTCTGTCGTTTAAATAAGAACTATCTGCCATTAGCGGTAAATCTTGAAAGTTTGCCACCAAATCGATGAATTTGAATTGATCTACTTCAAGTAATTTTACTCTTCCCAAAAAGCCTTCTAAAAAGCCACCCAACCCTGCACCAATATTGCCTTTGATTACATTGTCTGGCAGAGGGAAGCTTCCTGTCGAATCAGTATGCAAAAGAAGAGAAAGACTGGCTCCAGTATCTACCAAAAGCTTACCTAATTTGGGGCCTTTGCCGGTTAAGTCCAAATTGACGAAGACATAAGGTTTATGCCTTTGAAAATCTATAGGTATTTCTGTAAATCGTTTTTTCGGTCCTTTGAATTTTTCTACTTTTATAAGGGTTAGAACTTTCCTAGAATAGTTAATTTTTACCACAAACTGACGAAAAAGATCCGCCCCAATTATTCCGTGAATTTGCAGACCAGTAAGCTCTTCAAAGTGGAAGTAGTCTTCTTCAAGAACGAGTAAACTGCGATTAGTAGCTTTTACATTTTCAATATCAAGGGTAACATTTCTGGCGAGGTAAGCGGTTAGCTCGGTTTTCATATCCGAGCCTAAAATTTTGAATTCTTTATTAAAATTGATCCCTAACACTTGGGCATATTCCTTTTTTGTCAAAATGGTGTGCTCTGCCCCAGTATCGAATATGAATTTTAAAGGAATAGAATTATTTAAAGTAACATTTAAGATGATGAAGTTACTGTTGTATTCAAAGGGTATTTCTACCTCAGATGCACCATTTTTGAAATGGATACCAAAATGCTGACTAAAACAAATTGATTGGAATGTAATAAGTAAGAATAAAATGACCGGATACCTCATATTGTTATGAAGAAAGGATTTACGTGATTTAGAAAAAGTCAGTAAATTGATTTAACAATGGTCCAAACAGTATTATTTAAAGTAAATGCCTCTATAAATAGTCGTGGCATTTTTAAACGGCATCACAAGAGTTTTGTTAGAACGCTCTAGTTTTTAGGTTTAAAGAAACTATTCTTAAAGGTAAAAGACCTGACCGTTTTTTTTGAAACAAAAGTAGCCGCATGCTTTAAGTCTCTCAGCAGAATTTTAATGATCCTAAGTTGCGAATAATTTCTGAATTTATTCAATAGGACTAATTTAAAATATTACTTTATAAACAAGTAAACAAGACAAGAGTTCTGTATTTCAAGTCTTTCCTATTTTTTTCTAGCACACATAAAAGGCTCCAATTGTATAATTCAAAAGTTAACATTTTTGGCTTTGATAGTCAGTATAGATTATTTTCTTATATTTACAGATCAAAGTTTTGTGTTTGCATTTCCAAATATTATTGCTCTATCGCATAAAATTCTTAAAAACAAATAGGTTCTTTTTGGTTTTATCGATGTTATTTTAGATTTTTACAAGAGCATATTTTCCATCTGTACTTTTCTATAATTTTACATACCTCGAACTAGTTCAAGTTTGAAATCTAACTTTAGCGTTAAATTGCTATAAACGAACTAATTACAAAAAAATATAATCCTATAAAGGTCGCTTAGATGAATTTTTATCATCTGTTGCGATTGATCATATGGTATTTTATATCAAATTGATTATGTTATTATTCTAAGAATTCTATTTCTTAATTAAACTCGTTAGTGTATGAAACTTAAATTCAACTCCTTATTAAAAGGATTGTTTTTCTTGCTGCTTTTTGTGGCAATGAGCAACACTTCGTTTGCCCAACGTACCGTTTCAGGTGTTTTGACAGATGGAGAAACGAAGGAACCTCTTATTGGGGCGACCATCGTAGTTGCAGGAACATCTACTGGTACCATCACGGATTTTGATGGAAAGTATACCATAACAGTTCCTGAAGGAGCAACCGCTCTTGAATTCTCTTACACTGGTTATGCCAACTCTATTATCGAACTTGGAGCTTCCAATGTTGTCGATGTAGTATTAGCTGCCGGAACAGTATTAGATGAAATTGTTGTTACAGGTTATGGAACTGCCACAAGAGAAGAAGTGACCAGTTCGATTACCACTGTTAAGTCAGAAGACTTTAACCAAGGTTTGGTAAATGACCCTATTCAGTTGATTCAGGGTAAAGTACCAGGTTTGGCGATTTCTAGTATTGGAGGTGATCCGAATGGAGAATCTACTTTAAGACTTCGTGGTTTGAGTACTTTAGGTGCAAACACACAACCTTTGGTTGTTATTGATGGTGTGATTGGTGCTTCTCTACAATCTGTAGATCCAAGTGATATCGCATCAATGGATGTATTGAAAGATGGATCTGCTGCGGCAATCTATGGTACAAGAGCATCTTCTGGTGTAATCCTTATTACTACAAAAGGTGGTTCAAAAGGTGAAACGAAAGTAGAATACAACGCAAGTATCACTTCTGAGCAAGTTGCAGAATTCTGGAATGTTGCTTCTCCAGCTGAATTCAGAAACCTAAGACCTGCAGAAGCAGATCAAGGTGGAAGTACAGATTGGATGGATGAAGTAACTGATAATGCAATCTCACACCAACACAATTTAGCGATGTCTGGTGGCTTGAATGGTACAACTTACCGTGCAGCTTTTAACTTTAGAGATGTAAATGGTGTTGGTATTGGAACAGGTTTTGACCAAATAAACGGTCGTTTGAACTTGACTCAAAAAGCACTAGATGACCGTTTAACTATCGGTTTGAATGTATCTGCTACACAAAGAAAAGCACAATATGGATATGGTGAAGCTTTCCGTTATGCGGTAACGTATAACCCAACTGCTCCAACTACTGTAGCTGAAAGTGATCCACTATTTGATCAATTTGGTGGCTATTTCCAATCAATTAACTTTGATTATTTCAACCCATTAGCAATTGCTGAGCAAAACATCAATGAAGGAATTGAAAAAGACCTTCTGGTGAATCTTAGCGGTGCTTATGAAATCGTTGATGGATTAACTGCAAAAGTGAACTACTCATTATTACAAGAAAATGATATCCTTGGCCAATATTCTCCTTTTGATTCTTACTGGAGAGGTTTCAACCCTCAAGGTATTGCTCAAAGAAGATCTGAAGACCGTTCAAATGAATTATTTGAATTAACAGGTAACTTCGACAAATCTTTCGGAACAACTGATTTAGATGTTTTGGTAGGATATTCTTATAATGAAATTGGAACAGAAAACTTTGCTGGTTTCGGTAGAGGATTCATTTCAAATGCTACTTCTTATAATAACTTAGGTTTCGGTTCTTTAGCTGCACAAGGTGATCCTAATGCAGTTACTTCTTTTCAAGAAGAGTATAAAGTAATTGGATTCTTTGGAAGAGCACAAGTAAACATCGATGATACTTATTTCTTGATGGGTTCTCTTCGTCAAGAAGGATCAACTAGATTTGGTGAAACCAACAAATGGGGATTATTCCCTGCTGCTTCTGCAGGTGTAAACGTTGCCAAATTAATTGATGCTAGTGGAGTAGATAACTTGAAAGTAAGAGTTGGTTTCGGACAGACAGGAGCTTTACCTCCTAATTCTTATTTGTCCTTATTCCAATACACTCAACAAGGATCTTTCTTCTTTAACGGATCTTTCACTCCGGCTTTCGGACCGAATCGTAATGCGAATCCGGACTTGAAATGGGAAACAAAAACTGAAGTTAATGCAGGTATTGACTTTGCATTCTTAGATTACAAATTGACAGGTTCTTTGGATTTTTACAATAGAACTACCAATGATTTGATTTACAATGTACAGGTACCTGTACCACCTAACTTTGCATCAAGAACTTGGGCAAACTTAGAAGATGTGGCGCTAGTATCTACAGGTGTTGAGTTGGTATTAAGTTACAACCACTCTAATGCTGATAAATCATTTTCATGGACGCCAACAGCAACCTTCGCTACTTACAAAACGACTTTGGATTTAGTAGAAGTTACTGACCCTAAATTCCAGTTCTTCCAATCTGATGAAAAATTCTTTCAAGATGTGTTGACTTCTCCTGGTTCTCCAGGTTTGAATGATAACCCAACTTTAGCAGTAATTGGTGGACAAGAGATTGGCCAAATATACGGACCAGTTTTCTCTGGTGTAAATGATGATGGTACTTGGGCTTTTGAAGATTTGGATGGTGACGGTATGATTGAGTCTGGTAGAGGAGAAGATGACCTTCAAGTAATTGGTAATGGTCTTCCTGATTTCTCTCTTGGATTTCAAAACATGTTTACTTTCGGAAATCTTGATTTTAGCTTCTTCTTAAGAGGAGATTTTGGTCATGACATCGTTAACATGATGAGAGTATTTTACGAAAATACGAATGATTCAAGAATCATTGATAATATTCTTCAAACTGATTTATTCTTACCAGGTTTGACAGAAGCGCCTAGATTTTCTTCTTACCACGTGGAAGATGCATCTTACCTAGTATTGGACAATGCTTCTATAGGATATACATTCAATTTGCCAGAAAGCAGTAGCTTCAACAAAGTAAGATTGGTAGCTTCAGGTCGTAACTTGGCTTGGTTTACAAACTATCAAGGACTAGATCCATCACCAAGATATTCTGATCCTGGATCAGGAGGAAATGGTGCTGCACCTTCTCGTCAGTTTAACCCGGATCCATTGGCTCCAGGTTTGGACAGAAGAAACAATTACTTCAGAACTGTACAGTTCACATTTGGAGTTAATCTTGGATTCTAGACGACAAATTAATTAATACTAATAGTTTAACTTGAACCAAATCAATTAACAACGGTTTAATAGTTATCAAAAAAATAAAAATTAGTAATATGAAAAATATTTTTAAATATCTATTGGTAGGTATGTTGATGGTTACTTTTAACCAATCTTGTACCAATCTGGATGAAGAAGTTTTCAGTGAGTTTACTGATGAGAACTTTCCAACGACAGATAACCAATTTATCTCAGCTCTTGGAGCTACCTACACAAGTCTTTATGGCTTTGCAGGTCACAACAGTTTGTTCTCTTTACAAGAAGTATCTTCGGATGAAATCATGATTCCACAACGTGGATCGGATTGGTTTGATGGAGGTATCTGGTTGAGAGTTCACCGTCATGAAATGAATAGCGCTGAAGGAGCTGTTGAAAACGGATGGAACTTTTGTTATGGTGGTGTAAATGCATGTAACCGTGTAATTGCATTATTTGAAACATTAGTTGCAGACGGAAAAGTAGCAGCAGAAGATGCGGCTGCGTTTACTGCAGAAGTAAAAGCACTTCGTGCACTTTACTACTTTTGGTTAATGGATACTTACGGAAATGTTCCGATAGTAACGAGTTTCGCTACAGCAGATCCATCTCCTCCTACGAAATCAAGACAAGAAGTTTATGATTTCATTGAGGCTGAATTATTGGAAAATGTTCCAAACCTTTCTCGTTCAGTTGATGTTTCTACTTATGCAAGATTCAACTACTATGGTGGTCAAGCACTTTTGGCTAAGCTTTATTTAAATGCTGAAGTTTATACAGGTACTGCTCAATTAGGAAAAGCAGCTACTGCATTGGATGAAATCATCAACTCTGGAGCTTATGCTTTAGAAGGAGATTACTTCGCAAACTTTAATGAAGACAATAGTGGATCAAGAGAAAACATTCTTGTGATTCCTTATGATGAGAATCAAGCGCAAGGATTTGTTCTTCCTGCTCAAACATTACACTATTCTTCTCAATCAACTTTCAACTTGGCTTTCCAGCCTTGGAATGGTTACTGTACACTTCAAGAATTCTACAACTCTTATGATGATGATGATATCAGAAAAGGAGAGTATGGAAATCAAGGAGTAAGAGGTAACTTCCATGCAGGACCTCAATTTGAAGCAGGTGGACAGGTGCCAATTTTGGATTCGTCAGCGGATGATCCAGGAGGAGAAGCAATTGAATTTACACCAGAGATCAACGCTCACTTTCCAGATTGTCAAAGACAAGCAGGAGCGCGTGTTGGTAAATTCGAATTTGCAAATGGTGCTAATAACAACTTGAGCAATGACTTTCCAATCTTCAGATATGCTGATATTATCTTGATGAGAGCTGAGGTTTTCATGAGAGAAGGAAACGATGCAGATGCATTGACAATGGCTAACATGGTAAGACTTCGTGCAGGTCTTGCAGGTTGGACAGCGATTACAGCAGATGATCTTTTGGCTGAAAGAGGACGTGAAATGTTCTACGAAGGTTGGAGAAGATCTGACTTAATTCGTTTTGGCAAGTTTGGAGAGGAGTGGGATTTCAAACCTTCTTCAGATTCAAACAAGGAGTTGATGCCAATTCCTGTTAACCAATTGAGTGCAAATCCTAACTTGGCTCAAAACGATGGCTACTAATCTTTTTTAGATTAATGATAATGAAGATGTTCGGTAATCGAATTATTTTCTAAATAAGAGGAAGCAAGTGAAGATTCGCTTGCTTCCTTTTTTCAATTCTGAAAGTGCACACAAAAAATCACCTTTCAGATTGTAACATGCTGAGATTTAAACTACATATAACTTCTTTTTTATTTTTACTATTGCTCGTTTTCACTTCCTGTGAGAAAGAGACAACAGCTGATTCTACTCGCTTATTTTCTGAAATTCCTTCCACTCAATCAGGCATCACTTTTCTAAATCAATTGGACTACACCGAAGAGTTCAATGTTTATACCTACAAGAATTTTTACAACGGCGGAGGCGTTGGATTAGGCGACATCAATAACGATGGTTTGATTGATGTATTTTTTTGTGGAAACATTGTAGACAATAAACTCTATCTGAATAAAGGCAATTTTGAATTTGAAGACATAACCGAAAAGGCTGGAATAGCTTGTGCCAACGTTTGGTCCACTGGCGTATCAATGGCTGATTTGAACGGAGACGGATTATTGGACATCTATGTTTGTAAAGCAGGGGCACCAGGTGGAGAGAATAGACACAATGAATTGTTTATC
>CALIAG010000442.1 GCA_938041325.1 uncultured Saprospiraceae bacterium
GGATCTTCTCCTTTTCTTTTGAATGGAAAAACCCCTGCTGCAAAAGGAAATTCTCCTGGAACATTTTCTTGCAAAGACCAACGCAGTATTTCTCCCCAATCTTTAAATTTAGGAAGAGCGATTTTAGGAATATCATTTTGCGAAAGCGACTTTGTATAATTTGCTACTCTAAATTCTCTATCTCGAACCTTATAAACAAATTCTTCTGAAGTATAAGATTGTTTTTTTGCTTCCCAATTATCAAGAATATCTTTGTTCTCCTTTTTTAATGTTTGTGCTAAATCTGACTGCAACTTTTCCAAAGCAGGCAAAGCGGATTCTTCTTTGGATTCTTTTATTAGATCAATCGTATTTTTTACACTAAATAAATTCCTTGCGACCTCCGCTTGTTCTTCTGCTTCTTTGTCATAGCGGTGGATCGTTTCCGAAATCTCCGACAGGTACCTAACCCGTGCAGGAGGAATGATGTATTGCTTTTGAGACTCCCCTTCTTCCAATTCAACATCCGTGTTATCTAGTTTCAGTTTTTTAACGAGGTTGTTGAATAAGGCATTTACTCCCGGGTCATTGAACTGAGAAGCAATTGATCCAAAAACAGGCATCGTACTCGGATCTTCGTGCCATAGATCGTGGTTCCTTTGATATTGTTTTTTTACATCGCGAATTGCATCGAGTGCCCCTCGTTTATCAAATTTGTTAATCGCAATGATATCTGCGAAGTCAAGCATATCGATTTTCTCCAATTGGGAGGCTGCACCAAACTCTGGGGTCATCACGTAAACCGAGAGGTCAGCATGGTCAACGATCTCAGAATCAGATTGTCCGATCCCTGAGGTTTCTAAAATGATTAAATCAAAATTGGCTTCTTTTAAAATCGAAATCGTACTATCAATGTATTTGCTTAGCGCTAAATTGTATTGTCTTGTTGCTAAAGATCGCATAAAAACACGGTCACTTGCGATGGAATTCATTCGGATTCTATCTCCTAGCAAAGCTCCACCTGTTTTCCTTTTTGATGGATCTACTGAGATTATTCCGAGTGTTTTGTCTGGATATTTTGCTAAGTACCTTAGTACCAATTCATCTACCAAACTAGATTTTCCTGCTCCTCCAGTTCCTGTAATTCCTAAAACAGGCGTTTTAGATTTCTCCGCTTTTGTTTTTAATTCTGCAATCCACTCTGCATTTTCTTCCTGGTAATTTTCTGCAGCACTAATTAATCGAGCAATAGAAATATGGTCTTTGGTATTTAGCTTTTTGAGCTGTCCGTTCAAATTAGTCCCAACTGGAAAATCACATTTTTCCAAAAGGTCATTGATCATACCTTGCAAGCCCATAGAACGGCCATCATCCGGAGAATAAATCCTTGTGATTCCATATTTATGTAAATCATCAATTTCACTCGGAAGGATGGTTCCTCCTCCTCCACCAAAAAGTTGGATATGACTTGCTCCTCCTTCTTTCAATAAATCATATGCATATTTGAAAAATTCATTGTGTCCACCTTGATATGAAGTGATGGCAATTCCTTGAACATCTTCTTGAATCGCAGCATTTACAATTTCATGAACCGGACGATTGTGTCCAAGATGAATAACTTCAGCTCCAGAGCGTTGAATAATTCGACGCATGATGTTGATGGCCGCATCGTGGCCATCAAAAAGCGATCCAGCGGTAAGGATTCGAATTTTATTTTTAGCTTGGTAAGGTGTTATTTTTTCCATTGGAAGCTTAAATTGATAAAAGGAATTTTAAAACCATCTTCCTTTTGTGTCGTTTGGATAAACCATAGTTGATCTATGGGAATTATACTCAAATTTAAATAAATAAAAGAGAGAATGCATCACCAAAGCGAATATTCGCAAACGCTGTGATTAATATTTTGAAGGATTGGATTCCTTCATCATTTTTGAAATGACGTCGTAAATTTCTTTTGAGTGAGGTTTGTTGTAATAATCCCCGTCATCACCATAGGGAGGACGTTCACTTTTCGCAGTGATTGTTTGCGGTTTTGAATCAAGAAATTCATAGCCACCTTGCTCTTCCAATACTTTTTGGAGCATAAAGGCAGTAGTACCTCCGGGTAAGTCTTCATCAAGGAAGACGATGCGATTGGTTTTTTTAAGCGATTCAACAATGCGGTGTTCCAGATCGAATGGAAGTAATGTTTGAACATCAATTAATTCCACAGAAATGCCTCTCTTAGCCAATGCTTTGATGGCCAATTCTGCTTCGTGGATACATGATCCATAAGTGACGAGGGTTACATCAGAACCGACGGTCAATACTTCTGGTGAACCTAAAGGAATCGTGAATTCGCCGATATTTTCAGGCATTAATTCCTTCTTGCGGTAACCGTTTAAACATTCCACTACAATTGCAGGATCATCAGATTGCAATAATGTATTGTACATTCCGGCAGCTTGAGTCATGTTGCGGGGAACACAAATATAAATTCCTCTCATGGAGTTAATCAGCATTGCTAGTGGAGAACCAGAATGCCAGATCCCTTCCAAACGGTGACCTCGTGTGCGGATAATACAAGGTGCTTTTTGTAAACCGTTAGATCTGTAACGCAAAGTTGCCAAATCATCTGCCAACGGAGAAAAAGCATAATGTATATAATCCAAGTATTGAATCTCTGCTATTACTTTTTGCCCTCTCATAGCCATTCCTATCCCTTGTCCAACGATGGTCCATTCCCGAATCCCTACATCAAAAATACGTTCTTCTCCGTATTTTGCTTGGAGTCCAGCCATCCCTTGATTTACGCCACCAATTTTCCCCAAATCTTCTCCGAAAGCATATAGATTGTCATACTTTTCAAAGAGTTTGTCAAAGTTTTTGTTGAGAATTTGAAATCCGGCTGCTTCTTGTTTTTCTTCGGAATATTTCTTAGCAACAATTGCTGTTCTTAATGCAGAGTCTTTCGTATTGCTATATAATTGAGTATTGTATCTAGAATCAATATCAGCTTTTTTAAGGTCAACCCAGGTTGCCAATGCTTCCATTGATTTGCCGTCTGCATCAAAAGCCATCATCTGCAAATCTTCCGCATGTTTCAATAAGTGGCTTAGCAAAGGATTGGATAAATTTTGCAAAGCATTAATGTGGTTCACAACTTCTGATCGATCTATATGTTCTGCTTTAATATTGGAATACAATTCCAGCAATTCTTTTTTATCAATTATAGCAGGGTCCAT
>CALIAG010000443.1 GCA_938041325.1 uncultured Saprospiraceae bacterium
CAGCTGTAAAGGTTTTTGTGATCGACCAAATTCTGTATTTCGTATCTACATTGGCGGGTTCGTTTGCTTTTCCATCTGCTGAAATATGACGATAACCGATTGCTTTGCTATATAGCAATTGTCCATCTTTCACAATAGCGATGCTTCCCATTGCTTCATTTCTGTCTTCCAATGAATTGAAAAATTCATTTAATTTCAAGGTGTCGAGATCTTGGCATTTGGTATTGAATGGCGCAATGCAAAAGAAGAAAAGGATTATTAAAATGGGCGTAGAGATGTTGGCCCATTTATAGGCAATTGTATTTTTCATTTTAATTATTTTAGTTTTTTAAACCGCTAACTACAAAGTGGAATTTTCAAGATTTTCCCGATAAGCATCTCCGATTGGAATCTGGGTTTTATTTATCCAAACATCTGTTTTGTTGTATTTAAAAATTCGTTTTTTAGCAATGATATAAGATCGGTGCACTCTGATAAAATCATTGGTTGGCAAGAGCTCCAAAGCCTCTTTCATGGTGAGACGAGTGAGAATATTTCTATCTGTCAAAACCAGTTTTACATAATTGCCAGTGCCTTCTACATAAAGTAGTTCCTTTAAATCCACTCTTACTAAATCGTAACCGCTTTTTATAAAAATGATTGAAGGATCTTTTTTGCTAAAACTCTTGTTTCTCAATTCAAATTGTTCGTTCGCTTTGTTGCATGATTTTATAAACCTTGCTAGTGAAAAGGGTTTTAGTAAATAGTCGATTGCATCTAGTTCGAAACTTTGAACGGCATGTTCACTGTAAGCAGTTGTAAATATGACGAGCGGTGGATTGGAGATCGATTTCAATAAATCAATTCCAGAAATGTCGGGCATGCTAATGTCTAAAAACAATAAATCAACTTCGTTTTTCTGTAAAAAATCCAATGCCTCAAAAGCATCCGTAAAGTAGTGTTGAACTTTTAGAAAATTGATTTTCTTTGCAAAGCTCTTAATCACTTCCAGCGCCATTGGCTCATCGTCTATTACTATGGATTTTAACATCAGCTAAAGAATTTAATTTTCAAAATACTCATTCCTATTCGAACTATATTTTAATTGACAATCGTGCATCGAATTGCTCTCCGTTCATTCCGTATTGCAATTTATGCTTTCCGGGATAAATTAAGTTCAATCGATTGACCACATTTTGAATTCCAATGCCTGAATTGTTTTTTTCAGGATTACTTGCAAAAGTATCCTCTTCTGAATAAGCTTGCACACTATTGCTTACTAAAAAATTAACCTGTCCTTCTTCACAAGTCAATTTGATATGAATCCATGATTTCTTTTTCAAACTAATCCCATGTTTAAAGGCATTCTCAACAAATGGGATCAAAAGCATTGGCGCAATGTTTTTATCGAGGCAAGCCTCTTCAATCTCTTGTCGAATGTCTATAGTAGGTGAACTTTGTGTTCTTAATTTCTGTAAGGAAATATAATTCTTTAAATAATCAATTTCAGTTTCCAGAGAAATAAAATCCTTTGTATTCTCGTGTAGCATAAAACGCATCATGTCTCCCAGTTTTTGAATCCCTTCTGCAGTGCGTTCAGATTTTTCCATTAAAGCAGTTCCATACAAAGTGTTCAAAGCGTTGAACAAAAAATGAGGATTAATTTGTGATTTTAAAAACTGAAGATTGGCTTTTGATTTTTCAATTGCTTTGCGCGCACCACGCAAATGTAGAATCTCATCTTTTCGTTGCTGATAAATGAGCCAAGTAATCGGGCTAACGACTAAAGTCAACAAGAGCCAGGCAAAAAATAAATTCTGTCCAGTAAGGTTTAAAAACCTTGAGATAAAAAACATAGGGATCATTCCAATAAAACTCACTAGGAAGAATCGACCTACTTTTTTTAAATTAATCTTGGCACTTTCACTCCACAACGGAAACAACCAATACAAATTGATCAGGTAAACTAAAAACCCAGATACTGCTAGACCATGATACACGGTCAATCGTTTTTCTAAATCAAAAATAAAAAGCAAAGCGCTAACCAAAATAAACACAATCAGAAAAGCAGAAAATTGATTGCTTATGGAAATTAGATAAGGTTTTGTATAACCGGGTTTATTCAAATAATATAAGAAGGCTTCCCTCCATCCAAAATAAATCAGGTAAACAATAAAAATAACTCCTAAGTTTATGCCGCCCATCCCATGAGAATTGAATAGCAAATGATGCATGATCAATTTGCTATCCGATATTGCAAACAAGGTCAGCATATCACCATCAACAATCCGAGGATGGCCGTAAAATGTAGTGATCTTTGCTAAGGCAAAAAACAGAATACCGATCACCAAAAACTGAATAATGATCCAGATAAAAGTTTTGCGCTTAAAGATTTTAGAAGTGTTTGAATAGCACGCTTCAATCGAAGGAACAATCCGAAACTGAATCCATAAATAAGCCAAGAAAGGGCCCAGCATTTGACTAAACTGCGGCAATAGGATATTCCAAAAATAATCATAAGGGTTGCCTACCTTTTCAAAAGCAGAAGCATATATCATCTGTCTATCTTCTGCCGTTAATCTAAAAGCTTGCATCGAATATAAAAGGACTCCGTCCAACAATAAGATGGACATTAAAATAAGTTCGTTTTGTCTCCAACGCGTTTTCATATCAGTAAGCTTTCAACAATGGTACGGCTTTATCGAGTTCCATTTTTAAAAATGGGATAAATGGGTTGGAATATGTGATGAATATTAGGAGGTTTTTTTTAATCAATTTAAAACCAAAGAGTTGATCAGTTAAAACAGTAAAAAAACATTTCATAGCAATGCAGCGAATTCCTTTACTCATGCATTAATAGTTTGTTCGAACTATTCCCAATAAATAATTAGACATTTTTTTCTTTTGTTTTACAAAGGTCAAAATAGATTTATGCAAGACATAAAACTATTCAGGCAACAGCGTAAAACGGTACAATCGTTTGCCAAAAACAAAAAACTAGTTCGTCTAATTATCAGACTAAAATAATTCGATTACAAACTAAAATCCAATTGTATGTGCGCTAAAATACTTTTCACACT
>CALIAG010000444.1 GCA_938041325.1 uncultured Saprospiraceae bacterium
GTCGGTTTACAAGTTTCAATACATCCTCCTTGATCGACAGCAACATCTACCAATACCGTTCCTGGTTGCATATCTTTCAGCATTTCTCTGGTGATTAGATTCGGAGCCTTTGCACCAGGAATCAAAACAGCACCAACGATTAGGTCATGGGTTTTAATTAATTTGCGAATATTGTATTCCGTACTAAGAAGAGTCCCAACATTTGCAGGCATTATGTCTGCTAAATACCTCAATCTCTTCAAGCTAATGTCTAGAATCGTAACGTCGGCACCGAGTCCTGCTGCCATTTTTGCAGCTTGTGTTCCTACAACACCACCTCCTATAATTAGAACTTTGGCCGGATTCACACCCGGTACACCACCCAGTAATATTCCTTTTCCTTTTTGTTGTTTTTCTAAATATTTTGCGCCTTGTTGAGTTGCCATTCTTCCTGCAACTTCAGACATTGGAACTAAAAGTGGGAGAGACCGATCCGGAGCTTCCACTGTTTCGTAAGCCAAACAAGTTGCTTTACTTTTGATCATTGCATTGGTAAGCGGCTTGTAACTTGCGAAGTGGAAATAAGTGAAAAGAAGTTGATTGGGTCGTATGAGACTGTATTCCTTTTTGATCGGTTCTTTGACCTTGATAATCATTTCGGCTTTTTTGTAAACCGATTCTATGTCCTTAAGGATTTTGGCTCCAGCACTTTTGTATTCACTATCCGGAAATCCACTTCCTTCTCCTGCAGTATGTTGAACATATACAGTATGTCCTCTTTTGGTCAATTCTAGAGCGCCGGCTGGTGTGAGCGCAACTCTGTTTTCTTGACTCTTTATTTCTTTTGGTACACCAATAATCATTGCGTGGTACTTTTCTTGGTTAAAAATTTGGTTTAAACGTTCGCAAATATAGACCTAATTTAGATTATTTGCTAAAAAGAGTTCGCCTTTTTAAAGGCTGGTTTTAGACAAATTGTAATTCATTTGCAGTTGATAAAATTCCTTTTTCTTGAGCCTTTGCAAATAATGTGTTTACAGCAGCTCTTCCCTTCGTTCCCAATCCTTCCGTGAACTCATTAACGTACAAATTAATATGCTGTTTCATTACCGTTTCTTCCATCTCCTGAGCATGAGATTTGACATATTCGCTCAAATGTCCACTTTGATTTCTCGCCCATAAAACACTCTGCTTCATTACCTCACTGACCTTTGTTTGAATCTCTGGTGAAAGCGCCTTTTTTACCACAATACCTCCTAACGGAATCGGCATATTGGTGCTGTCTTCCCAAAAGCTACCCAAATCAACAATTTTTACCAATCCTTTTTCATGATAAGTAAATCTATTTTCATGAATAATTAAACCCGCGTCAGCACGACCATTTAATACTTCATTTTCTATTTCTGAAAAGATGATTTCATATTTATTAAGTGCCTCCGGATAGGCTAGACTCAAAAGGAAGTTGGCAGTAGTCAGTTTGCCAGGAATGGCGATTCTTGCTGTTTTGAGCTCTTCCGTGGTCATTTTCTTCTTTGAAATCAATAAAGGCCCACAATTATTACCCAAAGCACTTCCAGATTCGAGTAAAGCATATTGGTCCATTACATGTCCAAATGCATGAAAAGACAGCTTTGTAATATCTAATTCACCGGCCATTGCTTTCAAATTAAGGGCTTCCACATCACCCAGAATCACTTCGAAATCAAGGCCTAAAGTATCGATGTATTTATGGACCATGGCTTCAAAAATAAAAGTGTCATTAGGACAAGGAGAAAAACCCAGAGATAATTTCATAGTTTTGCAGCAAATTTTTAATTATGTTAAAGTTAAGAGATCTAGAAGTTGTGTACGAAGATAACCACTTAATAGCGGTAAACAAACCTAACCGTGTGTTGGTTCATGGAGATGAAACAGGGGATAGAACCTTGGCAGATGTGGTGAAACAATATATTAAAGAGAAGTATAAAAAGCCTGGAGATGTATTCCTTGGTGTCATTCACAGATTGGATCGTCCGGTAAGTGGGGTGACAGTTTTTGCAAGAACAAGCAAGGCCTTAACTCGGATGAATAAATTATTTCAAGAGAAAAAAATCCAAAAGGTGTATTGGGCGCTTACTACTGAACGGCCCGAACCGATAGAAGGGAAGCTTGAGCATTATTTGCTGAAAGACAAGCATCGGAATATTAGTAAGGCATATACTCAATTGGGACGTAGAACGAAGGATGCAAAGCTTTCGGAACTGTCCTATAAAATGATAGCGGCATTGCAAGGACATTTTCTGCTTGAAGTGAAGCCAAAGACAGGCCGCCCGCACCAAATAAGAGTGCAATTGTCTGAAATGGGCACGCCAATCAGAGGAGACATCAAGTATGGATTCAAGTTTGGTAGTCCTGGGTATTCAATCAGTTTGCATTGTCGTTCGATGACCTTCGAGCATCCAGTCAAAAAAGAGGAGATTACAGTCTCTTCCGATCCACCAAGTGATCAATATTGGAATCATTTTCATGAATATTACAGCTAAATAATTTTTGAAGAATGAACATAGAAGAATTTCAAGCCTATTGTATGGCAAAAAAGGGAGTGGAAGAAACCTTTCCTTTTGATGAAGTTACCTTGGTTTACAAAGTAATGGGAAAAATGTTTGCCTTAACGGGGTTGGATCGGGAAGGGTTTACGGTCAATTTGAAATGTGATCCTGAAAAAGCCATTGAGTTGCGAGAGCATCATGAAGAAATTCTTGAAGGATGGCATATGAGCAAAAAGCATTGGAATACAGTGGACTTTGAAGGTGCATTAAGTTATGCTTTGCTTTGTGAACTAATAGATCATTCGTATGATTTAGTGGTTAAAAAATTGAAAAAAGCAGACCGCGAATTTCTTGAAAATTTATAAAATTATTTTTTGAATACAGCAGACTATCTCATCGTTGGTCAAGGCCTTGCCGGAACACTCTTGGCATTTAATCTTCTTAAAAAAGGCAAGCAAATTCATGTGATAGATGGTGTCAATAAAAACACTGCTAGCAATGTTGCCGCAGGGATAATAAATCCAGTAACGGGTAGAAGAGTGGTAAAAAGTTGGATGTACGAAAAACTGTATCCGGCTGCAAAACAAACTTATACAGAACTCCAAGATTTATTAGGAGGAGAATATTTTCATTCAAAAAAAATCTATCGCATTCTTTTCTCTGCTGGAGAAGAGAATAAATGGTTGTCTAAAACGGCATTAGCAGAATTTGCCCAATACGTAGTTGATCCTCCGCTTGTCCCTGCTTTTATGGATCAGGTGAATGCCGGATTTAGTGCTGGAGAAATTCACAATGCTGCACAAGTAGACTTGCCTTCTTTAACAAAAGACTTTCGCCATTACCTGAAAACCAAAAACCTTTTTACTGAAGCGTTTTTAGATTATGAGAAATTGGAATTCCAAGATGGAAAAGTAAAATATGGAAACTGTATTTATAATAAGGTCATTTTTTGTGAAGGGCATGCAACTCGATTCAATCCTTGGTTCAGCTACTTGCCTTTTGAAGTAGCGAAAGGAGAAGTCCTTTTGATTCAATCAAAAGAGCTAAAAGCATTGGCAGATTCAGGTCAATTGCTAAAGCATAAATTATTTATAGTTCCACTGCAAGGTGACCTATTTTGGGTTGGTTCGACCTATGACTGGGATCCTAAAGATGAGTTGCCAAGCCAAGAAAAAAGAACACAATTAGAAGAAGGATTAGCCAAAATCCTCAATTGCGATTATCAAATTGTTGATCAAAAAGCAGCGATTCGACCTGCAATTAAAGACCGAAGACCAGTATTTGGTTTACACCCTGAAAAATCTGAACTAGCAGTTTTTAATGGTTTTGGAACCAAAGGAGCTTCAATTGGACCTTATTGGGCAATCGAGTTTCTGGAGTATTTAGAATCAGGAGGAGACCTTCCTGAGGAAGTAAATATTTCAAGATACAATGATTTGTTTTCCTCTAAAGAACCGGTGTAAAAGCCTGTTTGTAGTTAATATTCTGTTAACATTTATTCTCCACCCACCTTTAAGTTTGATTCATACATCTTTTAATTGTTGTCGAAAAGGCCTTTCCTTTTCTCTTTTTATTTGAAAAAAACATTATATAATTTCATTATATTGCCACAGGCAAGAGAAAACATCCCCAAAATAAATATCAAACTGCCATGACTAAAAATTCCCTAGTTCTTATACTTACTGCCATTTTTACAATCTTATTTTTTGTAGAATGCCAATCTCAAAAAAAATCTTCAGCTGCTATGAATTCTGATCCTTTACCTACTTATGATAGCAGGTGGAAAACCATCGACTCATTGGTTAATCGTGGACTCCCGAAAAGTGCATTAGAAAAAACGGATGAGCTCCTCGCTATTATTAAAAAAACTAAGAACCCTGCACAGTTTGTAAAGTGCATAATTTACAAGTCCAATTTTACCATACAGCTCGAAGAAGATGGGATGGTGAAAGCCATGGAGGTAATGGAAGAAGAAAGAAAAAGTGCAAGCTTTCCGGAGAAAGAAATACTTACTTCTGCAATGGCAGATAATTACAAAAATTATCTGAATCGCAATCGTTGGCAAATCCAAAACCGGACGGATATGTTGCAAGACAATTCCACTGATTTTAGGACCTGGTCTTTGGAGAAATTAAGTAGAACAATCCAAGACCTATATTTAGAATCGACAAAGAATACGAAACTACAAACGGTAAGCATAGATGATATAAAATCTTTGGTGCAAAATGTGGACAAAGAACGTGGACTAAGGTCAACTTTGTATGACCTTTTAGCACATCGTGCCATTGATTATTTGATGAATGAGCAAAGCTACTTAACAGAGCCTTCTTATGCGTTTAAGATTGATGATACCAAAGCTTTTGCCAACTCGTCTGAATTTGTAACTGTTGATTTCAATAGTCTGGATACGCTTTCTAGAAAACTGCACACCTTAAGGTTGTTTCAAGATCTTGAAAAATTTCGTACAAAAGACGGTGGAGAATACGCCTTGATTGATGTCTACTTAAAACGAATGAGTTTTGTGAAAAACAATGCCGTTTTTCCGGACAAAGATGCAGA
Organism: uncultured Saprospiraceae bacterium; assembly: GCA_938041325.1. Taxonomy (GTDB): domain Bacteria; phylum Bacteroidota; class Bacteroidia; order Chitinophagales; family Saprospiraceae; genus CALIAG01. The sequence continues at coordinate 5,067 of CALIAG010000444.1, forward strand.
ATATCTAACTTCCCTTGAAAATAGATTAACCAGTTTGAAAGAGTCAAATGCCAAAGGCTTGATTTCTTCAGCAATTGCAAATGCCTATTTCGAAAGAGGCAGTCTATATAATGAAAAAACGGCTCCACAATACAAATTGGATTTCAAAAAAGCATTGGATATTTGCAATGAAACGATTCAAAAATACGACGATGAATATTCCCGTGACAATTGTGAATCGCTAAAGAATACGATTCTAAACAAAAGATTGTCGTTTGAAATGGAGGTGGTGAACCTTCCGAATGAGCCGATTTTAGCAAAGCTTAACTATAAGAACGTTGAGAACGTTTTTGTCCGCGTAGCAAAAATTACTGAAGATGATTTGAAACGTTTCGAAAAAGTCAATTATGATAAGCGTTCTGATTTTTTAAGAAAATTAGATCCTTTGAAAAGTTGGACTTTAAAACTTCCAATTGAAGGAGATTATCGAATGCACTCTTCTGAGTTTAAAATAGATGCGTTGGATTTCGGTCGATATGTAATCATGGTTGCGGATAATGCTAAGTTTTCTGGAAATAAGAACAGCTTAAATTACAGCTTTACACAGATTTCAAATATCAGTTATTTTACCAGATCGAATGAAATTGGATTTAGAGCTTTTATGATGGCCGACAGGAATAGTGGCGCTCCGATGGCAGGGGTGAAAGGGACTTTTTATGCTCAAGAATATGACCGACAAAACAGAGATCACAAGTATATAGAAATAGGTTCTGCAAGTTCAGATAAGGATGGTTTACTTGTCGCGAAAGTGAATGCGACTCGATCTTTCCAAGCGGTTTTTACAAAAGGAGAAGATGTATTGAAATTGGACAATTACTATAATATCCGAAATTATCAAGACAGAATAAGAACCAATGAAAGCACTCATTTCTTCCTAGATCGGGCAATTTACCGACCTGGTCAAACGATCTATTTCAAAGCCTTAGTGACGGATGTTACCACCCACGAAGTTCCGAGAATAGCAGTCAACAGATCAATTGATGTCATCTTTCAAGACGTCAATCGTCAAGAAGTCCATAGAATGACTTTGAGGACCAATGAATATGGAACAGTTAGTGGATCTTTTACTGCACCCTCTTCAGGTTTATTGGGTAGAATGCGAATCTATTCAAACAGTGGAAGTGTAGGCTTTGCGGTTGAAGAATACAAAAGACCAAAATTCGAAACAACTTTCAAAAAAGTGGATAAAGGATACAAGTTGAATGACGAAGTCACCGTTACTGGAAATGCAAAAGCTTATGCTGGCAGTAATATTGATGGAGCGAAAGTTCAATACAGAGTAGTCAGAGAAGTACGGTATCCCTATGTGCCTTGGTATTACAGATATTGGTTTCCGGTTTCTTCTACAGGAAGTATGGAAATAACTTCTGGAGAAACGACCAGTGATGAAAAAGGAGATTTTAATGTAGTTTTTGATGCGATACCTGATTTATCGATCGACAAAAAGAACAAACCAATTTTCACTTATACCGTGTATGCTGATGTTACAGACGTCACAGGGGAAACCCGTTCGGCCAATACCTCGGTAAGAGTCGGGTATGTCGCATTGGACATCTCAGTCGAATTAGCAAAGACCATTAATATAGATAGTCTTAAACAAATTAAGATCAATTCTAAAAATTTGAATGGAGAGTTTGAAGCAGCAAGTGGGACTGTTACGATCACTGCTTTAGAAACACCAAGTCAAGTTTATAAAAAAAGATATTGGAAGAAGCCTGATAATTTTATCTTATCTGAAAGCCAATTCAAATCAGACTTTCCCTCTTTTAGTTATAATAAGGAAGATGAAGTTCAAAATTGGAAAAAAGGTAGAACGGTTTTTAATGAAAAATTTGATACCAAAACCGCTAAGACCTTGGCCATTGGTAAAATATTGATGCCAGCTGGGAAATATGTTTTAAACCTTATCACAAAAGATAAGTATGGCGAGGAATTGAAAATCGAAGAAGTTTTTACGGTTTATGATTTGAAAAAGAATGCCATTCCTGGGAATGAAATCAATTTCCATGTATCGGAGAAGAGTATACTAGAACCTAGCGAAACAGCAGCTGTTCATTTTGGATCTGCTTATAAACAAGTACATGTGTTTTTCGAAAAGGAAGAAAAATTTAAAGTTACCGATCAGAAATGGTTGAACTTGAAAAACCTTCATAAGGAACTATTGACAGCAAAAGAAACCAATCGTGGTAATTTTTTCTACCAATATACTTTTATCAAAAACAACCGCATATACACAGGCCGTCATACGATATCGGTGCCTTGGACCAATAAAGAATTGAATTTTGAATATGCTAGTTTTAGAGACAAATTATTGCCAGGACAAGAAGAAGAGTGGACGATAAAAGTAAGTGGAAATAAAAAGGATCAGTTGATGGCAGAGATGTTAGGAACAATGTACGATGCCTCCTTAGATGCTTTTGCTGCGAATAATTACTACTTAAATATTCTGCCCAATTTTTATTCTACGGCAGGGTGGAATGGAAGTGATTTTAACTCTGTTTATTCTCAATCAATATCAAGAGATTGGAATACGCATTCTTCAAAAGGCTATCGAACTTACCCCTCTTTGAATTTATTGAATAATAATTATGGGCGTGCGCATTATGGAATAGCAAGCAGTAGAAGGAGATCTAAAAACAAAAGTGAAGAATCAGAATCTATGGTATTGTCTGCTCCGCCTCCAGCACCTATGATGGATAAAATGGCTGAGGATTCGGATGGTACAGCTATGATGCAAATGCATGATATGGATCAGAGTGTAGGGGCAATTGAGAATAAAACTAGTGGTGAAGAATGGTCCGGTGGTAAAAAACCTGCTCCAGAATCAGATCTAGACAAGGTCGCTATACGAACGAATTTGAATGAAACTGTCTTTTTCTTTCCTGATTTGAAAACAGATAAAGATGGAAATGTTATCATCAAATTTAAAATGAATGAAGCGCTAACTCGTTGGAAGTTTTTAGGACTTGCTCATACCAAAGATCTTGATTTTGGTTTGACTACAAATGAAGTGGTCACCCAAAAAGATTTGATGGTTCAACCCAACCCACCTCGCTTCTTTAGAGAGATGGATGAACTCGAATTCACTGCAAAAGTGAGTAACATCACAAAATCAGATTTGAGCGGAACTGCAAGATTGGAATTGTTTGATGCGGTGACCATGCAATCTGTGGATGAACTTTTAGGGAATACAAATAACGAACAGGCGTTTACTGTAAAAGGTGAACAATCTATCGGCTTTTCATGGAAGCTAAATATTCCTGTCGGCAAAGTAAATTCAATTGTTCACAGAGTTGTGGCCTCCGCGAAGAAGGCAGACGGAACCACTTTTTCTGATGGAGAAGAAGATGCCTTACCTGTTTTGACAAACCGAATGCTTGTAACGGAAACGATGCCTTTGCCAGTCCGAGGCAATCAAAGTAAGACCTTCGATTTTAAAAGAATGAGCGAATTGACAAAATCGAATACGCTCCAACATCACCAGTATACTTTGGAGTTTACTTCGAACCCAGCTTGGTATGCAGTGCAAGCTTTGCCGTATCTGATGGAGTATCCTTATGATTGTGTTGAACAAATATTCAGTCGGTATTATGCCAATTCACTTGCAACCTCGGTAGCGAATTCGCATCCAAAAATTGCCCGTGTTTTTGAACAATGGAAAAACACAGATGCTTTGGAAAGCAATCTCTCTAAGAATCAAGAATTGAAATCTGCCTTATTAGAAGAAACGCCTTGGGTAATGGATGCTTTGAATGAAGCGCAGCAGAAAAAGAATATCGGTCTTTTATTCGATTTGAATAAAATGGCTTTTGAGCAAAACAAAGCAATTGACCAATTAGCAGAAAGACAATTATCGAGTGGAGGATTTCCTTGGTTTTCTGGCGGTCGAGACAATTGGTACATCACCCAATACGTCGTAGAAGGGATGGGACATTTGGATGCATTAGGCGTCAAAAATGTCAAATCGAATGATAAGGTAGTGAACATGGTTAACCAAGCATTGGTGTACATTGATGAAAAAATTAAGGAAAATTATGATAATTTAAAAAGGCGTGTAAAACAAAGCAATGGAAAAATGAGTGATAATCATTTGGATCGAATGGCGATACATTACCTCTATGCCCGTTCCTTCTTTATGGACAAACCAATTGCTGGTAAAAGCCAAGAAGC
>CALIAG010000445.1 GCA_938041325.1 uncultured Saprospiraceae bacterium
ATATTGTGAGAAGGATGGAATGCGAGTAGGCTTTGGGGAAGTTCGAGGCAAAGTTTTGCCGGCGAGGTAAGGTCGGTTTTCGGTAGTTCTTGAATCTTTCGGTTTTCGGTAGTTTTTGAATCTTTCGGTTTTCGGTAGTTCTTGAATCTTTTGGTTTTCGGTAGTTTGTGAATCTTTTGGTTTTCGGTAGTTTGTGAATCTTTTGGTTTTCGGTAGTTCTTGAATCTTTCGGTTTTCGGTAGTTTGTGAATCTTTTGGTTTTCGAATATTGTGAATCCTTCGGTTGTATGTTTTTCGGATTAATCACATTAGGTTGAACTATGATTAAAAATGATTAAATGATGAACTATGATTTTCCCAAACAATGTCAAATCATACTAATCATTTAATCAAATAAATCAAAGTTCAGACATTTTTTTAATCGGGTATACGCTTTCGAATTTTCGTCTAATCTAACGTCTAACAGTCTAAAAATCTAATCATCTATAAAAATCTAACACCTAAAAATTGTCAACATTCAAATCCATAGATCCAAGTTCCATTTCTCAAGGCGAAGTACACGGACATTTGTTATCCGCAGTAGCTCCACGGCCAATCGCTTTTGCAAGTACTATAGACGCTGACGGAAATGTAAACCTAAGTCCTTTTAGTTTTTTCAATGTATTCAGTTCCAATCCGCCGATTATGATATTTTCTCCGGCAAGGAGAGGAAGAGACAATACGACCAAAGACACTTTTGAGAATGTAAAACAAATTCCAGAAGTAACAATCAATATTGTGAATCATCCTATCGTGGAGCAAATGTCATTGACCAGTACAGAATATGAAACGGGAGTTAATGAATTTGTAAAAGCAGGATTGACGCAAGTCGCTTCCCAAAAAGTTAAACCACCATATGTTGGAGAATCGCCAGCGGCTTTTGAATGTGTGGTAGAGCAGATTATAGAACTCGGTGGTGGAGCAGGATCTGGGAATTTGATTATTTGCAAAGTCGTTATGATTCATTTGAATGAAAAATATTTAAATGAAAAAGGACATCTCGATACACCGCAAATGGATTTGGTGGGAAGAATGGGTGGCATTTGGTACAGCCGTGCAAATGGAAAAGCACTTTTTGAAATTCCAAAACCACTTAGAACAAAAGGGATCGGGGTGGATCAGCTTCCAGAATCTGTTCGGAATAGTGAAATCTTAACTGGGAATAATTTAGGTCGACTAGGCAATTTAGAAACCTTGCCTAATGACGAAGATATAGAAAAACTAAAATCCAATACAGAAGTAGCGGAGCTTTTAGAATCAGAACAAAAGAGCTTAAATTCTTTTCATCAACTGGCAAAAAAGATGCTGGAACACAATGAAACGGATAAAGCTATGGGCGTTCTTCTAATAGCTGATCGGTTATTTTAACGAACTAGTTTCAATAGTTCAGAGATAATAACTTATTTTCGCGCAGATTATTTATGTTCTCAGCCAAAAGTAATAATTATGAATAAAGTAGTTGCTAATGCAAAAGCGGCCATCGAAGGCATCGAAAGTGGAATGACTTTGATGCTAGGAGGATTTGGTTTATGTGGTATTCCCGAAAACTGTATTTCCGCTTTGGTAGAGAAGGAAGTCAACAATTTAATTTGTATCTCAAATAATGCAGGAGTAGATGATTTTGGTTTAGGCCTCTTATTGCAAAAGCGTCAAATCAAAAAAATGATTTCTTCTTATGTTGGAGAGAATGATGAATTTGAACGACAAATGTTGAGCGGAGAATTGGAAGTTGATTTGATTCCTCAAGGATCTTTAGCGGCTCGTTGCTATGCAGCAGGCGCCGGTATTCCTGCTTTCTTTACACCAGCTGGATATGGAACGGAAGTAGGAGAGGGAAAAGAAGTGCGTTATTTTAATGGTAAACCTCATTTATTGGAAGCGGCGTTAAACGCAGATTTCGCAATTGTAAAAGCTTGGAAAGGAGATCGTTTTGGGAATTTAGTATTTAAAGGAACAGCCCGAAACTTTAACCCTGCAATGGCAATGGCTGGAACCATAACCATTGCTGAAGTAGAAGAATTGGTGGAACCTGGAGAATTGGATCCTAATTTTATTCATACACCAGGGATTTTTGTCCAAAGAATTTTTCAGGGAAAGGATTACGAAAAACGGATCGAACAAAAAACCGTTCGTTCACAGTCTTAAGGATCTTAATCTCAAACCATTTGCTTTAAGCCATTTCAAAAAGAAATTAAATGTTAGATAAAAAAGGAATTGCAAAACGGATCGCTCAAGAAATCAATGATGGTTGGTACGTGAATCTTGGAATTGGAATACCGACGCTGATCGCCAACTATGTTCCCGATGATATGAATGTAGTTTTTCAATCTGAAAACGGAATTTTGGGAATGGGACCATTTCCATTTGAGGGAGAAGAAGATGCGGATTTGATCAACGCAGGTAAGCAAACCATTACCGCAATGCCCGGCGCTTCTATATTTGATTCCGCAACTAGCTTTGCAATGATCAGAGGACAGCACATTCAGCTGACAGTATTAGGAGCAATGGAAGTTGCAGAAAACGGAGATATTGCGAATTGGAAAATTCCAGGCAGAATGGTCAAAGGAATGGGCGGCGCAATGGATTTAGTGGCATCAGCTGATAATATCATTGTAGCCATGATGCATACCAACAAAAGAGGACAATCAAAACTGCTTAAAAGATGTTCCTTGCCTTTGACTGGTGTAAAATGTGTCAAAAAAATTGTAACAAACATGGCGGTATTGGATATAACTGATGAGGGTTTTAAGTTAATAGAGCGTGCTCCTGGAGTAAGTGTGGAAGAAATACAAAATGCTACCGAAGGAAAGTTGATCGTAGAAGGAGATATTCCTGAAATGAAAATACCCGATTAAAGAATTTAGTCGCAATTCATACATTATACCGCTTGGAATTTGCGAAACGAACCAAGACTTGCGTTCTTTGTTCTTTTTATAGAAAAATAAATTTGAAAAAAAATATTAAGATGTCTGATACTATTGAAACGTTGAAATGCTTGATTATTGGTTCTGGCCCTGCTGGATACACTGCAGCGGTCTATGCTGCTCGTGCAAACCTAGAACCTGTTGTTTATACTGGTCCTGAGCCAGGTGGACAATTGATGATTACCACTGATGTTGAAAATTATCCTGGCTACCCGGATGGAATTCGTGGACCAGAAATGATGGAAGACTTTAAAAAGCAGGCAGAACGCTTTGGTACTCAGGTACGTTACGAGATGATTTCTAAAGTTGATTTTACCGGACCTGTTCACAAAGTATGGACGGAAGCGGGTAAAGAAATTCATGCGCATTCCGTTATTATTTCAACTGGAGCAAGTGCCAAATGGCTAGGGATTGAGTCTGAGCAAAAATTGATGAACAAAGGGGTTTCCGCCTGTGCCGTTTGCGATGGTTTCTTTTATAAAGGATTGGAAGTGATTGTTGTTGGAGGAGGAGATACTGCAGCAGAAGAAGCGTCTTATCTTGCAAAACTTTGCCCGAAAGTGCATTTGTTGGTAAGAAGAGATGAAATGCGTGCTTCTAAAATTATGCAGGATAGAGTTAAGAAAACAGAGAATATTGAAATTCACTGGAATACTTCCACTGTTGAAATACTAGGAGAGGAAGAAGTGATCGGAGCAAGAGTTGTAAACAACATTACGAAGAAAGAATCCATAATTGATGGAAAAGGATTTTTCGTAGCAATCGGCCACAAACCGAATACAGGAATTTTTACAGATTGGTTAGCTGCGGATGAGACTGGTTACTTGATTCCAGAACCGGGTACCTCAAAAACGGCTATTGAAGGCGTATTTGTAAGTGGAGATGCTGCCGACAAAATCTACCGTCAAGCAGTCACTGCTGCTGGAACGGGCTGTATGGCTGCACTTGATGCAGAGCGTTATTTAACGGAGAAAGAAATTATCTAGAGATTTAGACGATTCTTAAAAATATAATGAACCCTGCTTTCTCTGAGAGCGGGGTTTTTTGTTTTTACGAGGGATCGTGAAGAGTTTTTTACCACGAATTGACGGATTAAAGAACGAACGATTGTGAAGAGTTTTTTTACCCCGAATTGACGGATTAAAGAACAAACTATTGTGAAGCGTTTTTTACCACGGATGTACCCGGATAAAAAGGAATGTAGAATCAGGATGAGAAGACGCATTGCATAGAATCATCTTACTCATCTTTTACATCTTAAAAATCTTGTTCAAACAAAAAAGAATCCGTGGCAAAAAAAATCCGACCACAGAATCAATTCCATGATCGAATTATAAATATCAATATTATGAAAAGTTTTAAGTTTATAGGTACATCAAGCCTATCTGCTAAAAAGAGCGATTCTATGTTACTTTTTAGTTTTTCATGGTATAAAATAAAGGACAAATGAGTCCAGATTATCCTCCAATATTGTCTTCAATGATAATTTCTGTTCCAGAAGGAGTAGGGGTTGGGTAATCGTAATCAGCTGCATAGCCGAAGCTAAGCACCACGGTAAGTAGTAGAGTAATCATAACTTTTAGTTTTAGTTTTTAGTTTTATATTTTTTTGTTGATATAAAGATACGCCCGAATGAAAGTTTTTCCTCGGACAGTATTGAAACCAAAAGCCAAGACCATGAGTAACAAAGTTATTATGTTATATTTTTAAACATCTAAAAACCAGGCGATTATATCGTTTTAGAAGTTTCTAAAAGTGTTTTTTGCATTTAAATAATGCTTTTGCAACGAACACTTTGTTAAGTTTTTGAGAATTAAAATAGAATTACCAATGCTTTAACCTTAAATAATTGATCCATAGGTTTTTAGTTTTTTAGCTAAAGATCTTTGGTGTTTTTTTGAATCTGGAGAACAGGACTTTTTGTTCTTTTTAAGAGAAAGCATATGCGGAATTTAAAGGAATTAGCGGAAGTAGTCAAAAACATAAAACTACGTACATCGGACCTTCTTACCATTGATTCGGACAAATCGTCCAAGATCAACCAGTTTTACGATTCTATATTGCGAAATGATTTTTTAACGGATGATTGTGCATCCCAACACTTTTATGATGCATCACCCAGTAATTCCAGTTATAAGAATCTAAAAAGGTCTCTGAAGCAGAGAATGCTAAATACTTTGTTCTTTTCTGATTTTAGCAGCGACTTTAGCGAAAGAGAAAAAGCCCACCTTTATTGTATCAAGAATATCGCTTTGGTGAAATACCTTATCTATTTAAATGTAAGGAATTTTGGAATTGAACTTTGTAAGAAAGTAATTACAAAAGCGATTTATTACGAATTCAATGATATAATAATTGATGCGGGGTTTTACCTAAAAGGACATTACGTGATCCGAATGGGGGATCTTGAAAATTTCGAATACTATAATACCATCCTTAAAAAAAGCATCAAATCAAGAGAAGCAGAAAACCTAGCTGGAGAATATTATCTAAGATTGATTTTGCCCTACGTTAATGCAAAACACGTTAAAGGAGATACCCACGAAAAAGCAAAAGAATATTTCGAGGAGTTAAAACCCTATAGAGAAACAACCGAATCTCCTTATTTCAATTACATGACCTATTATATAGAGTCGCTAATTTATTTGTCTGCATACGATTACGAACAAACGGTTGAGGTATGCAAAAGTGCGATCAAATATTTCAATTCTAAACCTTACGTTTATAAAACTGCTTTATTGGCTTTTTATCATCAAGAGATTCTTTGTTATACTCAATTGAAATTATATCCTGAAGGAAAAGAATTGATGAGTGCTTGTGCTCCTTTATTGCGACCCGGAACTTATCCTTGGTTGATCAATCTAACTTTGTACTTAACCCTTGCATTGCACGCCAAAGAGTATCAAGAAGCATACTATATATATAACAGCGCTGTCAACCATAAAAAATTCAAGAAGAGTAATCTTAGGATGAGGGAAAGATTACAAATATTTGAGTCTTATATCCACTTCCTTATTTTTATTGAAAAAATAGTTCCGGATGAAGACGACAACCGCTTCAATAGAATTAAGATGGGCAAGTTTTTAAATAGTGTTCCTACTTTTTCAAAAGACAAACGTGGATTGAATATTCCTATTCTGGTTATCCAAATTGTTTTTATGATTGTAAAAAAAGATTACGATTCAGCAATAGATAGAATAGAAGCGATAGAAAAATATTGTACCCGCTACGTTCGGAAAGAAGACAACTTTAGAAGCAATTGCTTTATTAAGATGCTTCTACAAATTCCAATTTCGAATTTCCACAAAGCAGGCGTACAAAGAAGAACAATGAAATATTATACCCAACTAAAATCCGTGCCGCTCAAAGTCGCTAACCAAGCTCATGAAATTGAAATCGTTCCCTACGAAGATTTATGGGAAGTTATTATGAATGCAGTAGAGGCGCGTTTCTATAGAAAAAGAGGGTAGGTTTATAAAGCATTTAACTCGCTTAGTACTATTTTTCCGCTTTAAACGCTGTGCGACCACTCTGTGGTCGGAGACTAAATTTTACAGATATCGGTTAACATAAGGTGACCTCTCTGAGGTCATTTTTACTAATCCAGGAATGCATATCGATCAAACATTGATCGACATACCATGACCGCTCTTTGTTCATTTTTACTAATCCAGGAATGCATATCGATCAAAGATTGATCAATATACCACGACCGCTCTTTGTTCATTTTTATTAATCCAGGAATGCATATGGATCAAACATTGATCAACATACCACGACCGCTTTGTTTATATTTTTACTAATCCAAGAATGCATATCGATCAAATATTGATCGAGATACCACGACCGCTCTTTGTTCATTTTTATTAATCTAGAAATGCATATCGATCAAAGATTGATAAATATACCACGACCGCACTGCGTTCATTTCACAATTCATGACCGCAGAGCGGTCTACCTATGTTAACCTTCCATTGGATAAATCCATTTTGACCACAGAGTGGTCACACACTCATTATTAACGTCAGAAAGTGCAAACATTGCGAATAAGAAGTTGGAATTAGAAAGTAAAATAATTTTATTCCTCATTCGTATTAGGGGAATTTATTCCCCTACATTCCAATGCTAATAATCACGACAAATAAATTTGCAGAAACGAAAAGAGAATTTAAAGAAAAGCGGCAGCAATCCCTCTTTGAATATTTTAAAACCAGATTGACATAAACATTTTATTTTTTCCAACGCTAAACTTTTACAAACATCACATACCTAATAGGTGTTCTCTTGCTATTTAAGCTCAAATGCGTTCTTTTTTTTAAATATTCCACTCTTTTTGTTCTATTCCTAGACACTTTTTATACCAAATCAATCAATTGAATTAATTGTAACTAGCTGTAAATCATTAGTTTATGTTTTTGGGGTAGGTAAATAGTTCAATATTACTAAATAACCGAATACCAAAAACCGTCCTGTTGAAAACTAGAAAGAGGTCCTATATTTACATTATCAAACGAAGTAAACAAAACGAAAAACAATACAAAATAGAATAGTTTGGCAAATGGCAAATACAAAAGCAATAGCAACGAAAGATAAAAAGAGAAAAGAAAGTAAGGGAACGATCAAGCAAGTTTTCGCAGATGTAGAGTTTGGCTTTTTAGTAAACAACAGATGTAAAAACTACGGAGTGTGCAAGATAGAAGTGATTGATAGTTTAATGCCAAGCGAAGGAAAAGATAAGAGCTGTAAATGTAAAAGTTGTGTAGCAATTTTATCTTATCAGGAAAACGGGAATTCGGAAATAGCATTTGCGAAAAGTGGCATGAAGGACAAAGTGAGAAACAAATTTTTCTCAGAAAATTATTTCAAAGTTGATGCGAATTTTTCAACAATAATCGCAGAAAATAAATCAGAATATAAAACACTTATTAAAATCAAAAAGGGTAGGTACAGTATTTCAGAAACACTAGGATTTTTTATCGTGAAGTTTTATTAAATAAAAAGAGACTTCACACATTGTTTCACTTTATAAATTATTTGGCTATGAAAAAGTACAAAACTATTACCGATTTAAACTCTTTAGATGATCAAGAATTAATTGATGGATTCAACCGATTAGGACTAGATCTTGACTTGGATTTAACAAGATGTTTTGACACATATGAAATCAGATCCAGTCTTGGTCTTGAATAATACTAAAAATTTATTATCCAATCGAGAATGGAGATCTAAGCATCTAATATTTATAAAACAATAAAAAAATTAAAGTTATGGAAATGAGAAGTAACGTATTTACCAGAGTAGTCGACATCGTCGCAGAAGTTGCAGAATGCGAAGTCGTAGAAATTGCAGCAGATACAAATTTACCTGATGAACTAGAAGTAGATTCTTTAATGGGACTTGAAATCCTAGTCATGGTTGAAAAAGAATTTGGTGTAAAACTCGAAGAAGATCAATTGCATTTAATGACAACAGTTGACAACATTACCAATTTGATCGTAGCAAAAGGATACGCAGTAGGACAAGCTTAATCTCAAAATAAAAGCTAATATGGAATTTGAAAATAAAGTTTTTCTTGTTACAGGTGGTAGCAGGGGATTAGGGAAAGCCATCGTAAAAAAGTTGGCACAGAACGGAGCAACAGTAGTTTTTACTTACCGCTCCAACAAAGATGCTGCACAACAAGTTATTTCTGAATTGAGCAGCGAGAACAAAGATAGCACAGGTACCGTAGTAGCCATTCAGTCAGATGTGTCTGAGAGCGAATCAGCGGTAAAAGCCATAGACAAAGTGGTTGACTTATTTGGCAAAATTGATGGACTCGTCAATAATGCCGGAATAACACAAGACAGCCCTTTTTACAAGATGTCTGATGACAGTTGGAATTCTGTAATCAATACCAACTTAAACGGAGTCTTTTATCTAACCAAGGCCTACTTAGGTAGGGCCATACGAAACGGCGGAGGAAAAATCGTAAACATGTCTTCCGTATCCGGTATAAAAGGATTAAAAGGCCAAGCAAATTATTGTGCAAGTAAAGGAGGTTTAATCGCCTTGACAAAATCACTTGCTGTCGAATACGCCAGATTTAATGTACAAGTAAATGCAGTTGCCCCAGGCTACATCGCAACAGAAATGGTGGAAAGTTTAGCTGACAAAGTCAAGCAAAAAATTTCAAAAACGATTCCACAACAGCGATTGGGTAAGCCTCAGGAAATTGCAAATGTTACAAGTTTTTTATTAAGTCAACAGTGCAACTACATGACAGGCCAGACCATCACGATTGATGGAGGTTTGACCGCTTAAACCACAGGGCGATTTCATAAATGAATGTGAAAGAATAAGGAACAGCATTAGGTATTTTCTTTCAGCAAAAAAGGTACACCAGTATTCAAAAGTATTTCGATGAATCAAATTCATCCTGGTATTGGATTGCCCAAACACTAAAAAAAGAATTTTGAAAATTTTAAAACTATTTTGATCATGAATAATAGAAGAGTAGTCATAACAGGGATGGGTTTGGTATCTCCTTTGGGAAATAAAGTCGATGAATTTTGGGATTCCTTAATCGAAGGTCAAAGTGGAATCAACGACTTGACCAAATTACCCGCTGAAGATTATAGAGGGACAACCCTTGCTGCTGAAGTAAGCATCGATGGCTCTCGGAGAGAAAAGCAATTTGCAGACTATAGTCACACTGTACAATACGCAGTAGAAGCAGCTGAAAATTGTTTAAAAGATGGTGGTTTTACAGAAGCAATTCGAAACCCCAATCAATACGGATTGATCATTGGAACGACAAGTGGCAATCAAGATATTCTTGAAAGAACTTTAGACACTTTCGATATCAATAGTGAAGCAGATGAATTGAATGATGCCGCAGGAAGAATGCTAACGCACATGAGACCGATAGAATTGTGTTCCACCGTATCAAGAGAATACAATCTTGGAGGACCTAGTATGGTAATTCCAACAGCATGTGCAGCGGGTAATTATGCGCTCGGAACGGCTTACTCAATGATAAAAGAAGGAAGAAGCCCGCTCATATTAGCAGGAGGATGCGACTCTTTTTCAAGATCATGTTATACCATATTTTATCGACGTGGAGGAATGACACAAATTGATTGCCGACCTTTTGATCAAGATAGAACTGGGATGGTAGTGGGAGAGGGAGCAGGCTTATTAATGCTCGAAGACCTGGACCACGCAATAGCAAGAGGAGCAAAAATTTACTGTGAAATAAAAGGCTACTCCCTAACCTGCGACGCCTACCATCGAGTTGCGCCAGATCCAGAGGGCAGAGGAGCCGCAGCAGCCATATCAAGAGCTTTGGAATCCAGCGGAGTCCCCGCAACAGACATCGATTTAATCAGCGCTCATGGTACCGGAACTCCTGCAAATGACTCACAGGAAGCCAATGCATTAAGTGAAGTATTTGGCGAACGCCTAGAAGATGT
>CALIAG010000446.1 GCA_938041325.1 uncultured Saprospiraceae bacterium
GTATTTCATCAACAATACCGATAAGAATCAAATCACAGATTCTGCGACTAAATTGTCCAAGATATTTTCTTGGTTCGAAAGTGATTTTTTGAAAAAAGAATCTATCGAATCGCTATTAAAAAAACACCATGCTGGTTTTAGCGAAAAGAATAAGGTGGAGTATTTGGAATATGATTGGAGTTTGAATGAGTAATTTTCGGTTATTAAATCTCTCAACTCTTCAGAAAAACTCCCCCAATACATTTCCAAGAAATAAAATTCCCTCTTCGATCCATCGGCTCTTCCACAATCAATTCTTCTTGCCATTCCAACAACTCAAATCCCAATTCAATGAGCAGCTCTTGAATTTTTATTGCAGGATAAAACTTGTCCCAATTATTTTTTTGATTAAAATTTAGAGGACTTACAAAAATCATTGTTCCATCTGTAGCAAGCACTCGGTACATTTCCTTAAATCCTTTTTCTAGCTCTCCAAGTCGATCAATTAAAAAGCTGTGAACAATTAAATTTTGGCTCGCTGTTTCAAAAGGCAAATCGTTTGCCTTAGCTAAACCGAATTGAAGGTTTTTTAATTTTGTGGTACTTAATTCTAAAAGATCGGGAAATCCCATTTTACTGAAATCCATTTCTATCGTTTTATTTTCAACCCAAAACTCATTCGCTCTTTTGAGCATTTGGTAACTAAAATCTAATCCCCAACAACTACTCTTTGGAAATTCTTTTGCTAAGGAAGCTATCCACCTCCCACTTCCGCAACCAATTTCCAAAATTTGCGAAAGTTCTAAATCATCAAGATGGGCTTTCCCAAAATCAAGTATTTTTTGCATCGGATATCCTCCCCAAATATCATCTGCAAGATGCAAAGCTGTTTGGCGAATGACCATCGGATCGTATCGCTCATAAGGATCTGATTGGAATTCCAATTCTGACTTTTCATAAAAGAAAGGAATATTTTTTCGATGGTAGTATGGAGATTTCAAATGAATATATTTTTAAAAGAATGCATGTTTTTCGACTAAAGATAGTGTTTGGTGTAGGTGATTAGTAGCGATTAACCTTTTCTAAGAGCTCCGAAAGTCAACATTTATTTAAATAAAAGGCCTTTTCCAAGAAGATTTTGCATTCATTCGAAAAAAGAGCTGCATTGGTAGGTCTTCATTCCATTTAATTGTCTTTACTCTTGAAACTGGTTTGTATCAATTTTAAAGCTAAAAAAATGAAATTACATATTATAAATTGGATGGGCTTTTCCGTGTTAGCAATCCTCGTTTTTAGTTCTTGTGGCGATTCTTCCCAAAACACACCAACTAAAAGTAAATTGCCTTTTTACCAAGAAGCTACATTTACCCCTAAATGGATGTCGTCTAATGATGAGGAACTAAAAACGTTTCACCAAATTTCACCTTTTCAATTGACCAATCAAGAAGGCGAAAAGATTACGGAGAAAACCTTCGAAAATAAAATCTATGTCGTTGATTTTTTCTTTACCGTTTGTCCGGGCATATGTCCAAAGATGCAGAAGAACATGGGCATTTTGCAAGACGAGTTTTTGAAGGATGACGAAGTTTTATTGTTGTCACATTCTGTTACTCCTGAAATGGATTCTGTTTCCGTTTTAAAGCAATATGCAGAAAAAAATGGCATAATTTCTAAAAAGTGGCATCTAGCAACCGGTACACAAGAAGAAATATATAAATTGGGGCGCAAAGATTATTTTGTAGAAGAGGATTTGGGTCTTGAGAAAGAAGAGGATGAATTTTTACATACCGAAAACTTTGTTTTAGTGGATAAAAACAAACATATCCGAGGCATTTATAATGGATTAAATAAAACTTCTGTAAAACAATTGGTCAAAGATGTGCGAACCTTACAAGATGAACAAAAGTCGAACACATACGTAAAAGAAGCGATTTCCTCTGCTTCTTTATAACAAAAATAAATGAAAATAATATTTTTCTTATCTGTCCTATTTTTATCAACTGCTGGAACTGCGACTTTGAGAGAGAGGCATATTCAGTTCGATTTAATTCTTAATAAAGAACAAATCGAACTTGGTAAAAGATATTTTTCGGATAAGTCCAAGGATAGCATCAGTATTGATGCTATCCGTTTTTACATTTCTGACCTAGAACTTTTCCTTGATGAAAAACCCGTGTACTCCTTAGACAAAAAGCATCACCTAATTGATTTAGAATATCCAGAATCTTTGCAACTAGACTGTTCAAACCTTCCAATTAAATCTTATAATAAAATAAAATTTAATTTAGGAATTGATAGCACAACCAATGTATCTGGAGCAATGGGTGGTGACTTAGACCCTTCAAATGGAATGTATTGGGCCTGGCAAAGCGGATACATTAATTTCAAATTAGAAGGAATCAGTCCTTCTTGTCCAGCAAGACACAATCGTTTCGCTTTTCATTTAGGTGGCTATCAAAATCCATTTTACAATATGCAAAAAGTAGAATTGCTGTTGACAGAAACGAAAACGGATTTGCCAAAAATCAATCTGGATTTGGATGATTTTTTCAATCAAATAAATTTAAAAGAAAACCATCAAATAATGAGTCCTAGCAAACAGGCTGTTGAAATAACAGCACTACTTGCGAATGCGTTCTACATCCAAATATGAATCTAAAATATTTCATATCTCTAGTTCTAGCGATAAGCTTTATGGCTTTTAGTAGGGATAGTTTTGTTTTGGATTATCCCGAGTATTTTCCTGAACCAGAATATGATTTCTCCAAAAATAAATTGTCTAAAGAAAAAGTAGAATTGGGCAGAGCCCTTTTTTACGATCCAATATTGTCTAAAGACAAAAGCATTTCTTGTTCCTCTTGTCACTCTCCCTACAATGCATTCGCACATACGGATCACGATTTAAGTCATGGTATAAACGACGAAATAGGTACGAGAAATGCACCGGCACTTTTCAACCTTGCTTGGCAAAAAAGCTTCAACTGGGATGGCGCTGTCAACCATTTAGACATGCAAGCCTTGGCTCCGATTACGGACAAAAGAGAAATGAATGAGGATTTAAAAAATGTCATTTCTAAATTACAAGACAGTAAAATTTACCCCGAGCTTTTCTATGATGCCTTCAAAGACAGTTTGATTACAGGAGAACATATTTTGAAGGCCTTGGCACAATTTCAACTGACATTGGTTTCTGCCCATTCAAAATACGATCAGGTAAAAAAAGGTAAGTTGGAATTTTCTGAACAAGAACAGAAAGGATATAAATTGTTTCAAAAAAACTGCAGCTCTTGTCATTCCGAGCCGCTTTTTTCAAATTACAAATTTGCAAATAATGGCTTACCTATTGATACCACCCTCAATGATTTTGGAAAAGGGATGATTAGCAAACAACGAACAGACAGCATGGTGTTCAAAATCCCTACCCTACGTAACTTGAGTTACACCTATCCTTATATGCATGATGGTCGATTTCGAAAATTAAATCAAGTCCTCAAACATTATAGTGAAGGGATTTCTAAAAGTAAAAACAAATCAAGCAATTTAAAGTCAAACATAGAACTAAGTTCTAATGAAAAAGTAGATTTGATAGCCTTTTTATTAACCCTTAATGACAAGGAATTTGTATTCGATCCAAAGCATCAATACCCAAGAGAAGTTCTTCTTTCAAAATAAATGAATTGAAAAATGAAAAACGCAAATGGTATAACCAATCTAGCTGAATTGATTGCAACTATGGAACCCGTGCTTAATGAAGGAGAATATGTTTTCGTAAGTGTTCTAAACAATAGCACTATTCCAAGAGAAATGTGCATTTGTGAAATGAGAGAGAAAGAAGGGACGACAGTAGTCCTTGCAAAAAAAAACGCAGAAGCACTAGGATTGTCTTTTGAATTCGTGGCAGCATGGATTACATTAAACGTTCACTCTTCTTTAGAAGCCGTTGGTCTGACTGCCGCTTTTTCTTCAGCTCTTGGCAAAAACAATATCAGTTGCAATGTAATTGCAGGATATTATCACGACCATATTTTCGTAAACAAAAAGGAGGAAGACAAAGCGTTAAAAGTGCTATGGGATATGACAAAACAGTAATTCGTAAACTTTTTCTAAAATTTAATATTTCATAAAAAGATAGAATACATTTTTCTTAAAAAATACAACATGCAAAAAAAGTACCTCTGTTTACTACTCTGCCTTGCGACTTGTGCTACGTATGCACAAGGTCCTGCAATAACCTCTTGGTTGCAAAACACTACAGAAACCGGCA
>CALIAG010000447.1 GCA_938041325.1 uncultured Saprospiraceae bacterium
AAACTCAAATTTATGGTTTTGTAGAAACCCACTGATTGCCTTTTGGTCTTCAAATGTAACCGCTAAAAATTCAACATCCTTGTCAGCGTAATCCGATTTGAGTTCATTCAAAGAAGGCATTTCTGCAATGCATGGCTGGCAATTTGTAAACCAAAAATTTACAACAACAACTTTTCCAATAAGACTTTTAAGTTCAACTTCATTGCCCTTATAATCTTTTTTGACAAAGTTAGTTGCCATCACACCTTCAGGGATTGGACTAGCGAGCTCTTTCATCTGCATTTGAAATTCCCGCATCGTAATCTTTTTAAAACCGGAAGGAGGATTGACAAATAATGGATTCATTTCTTTTAGCATTACCTTGTCAGCAGTATAGGTGACCGTTCCATACGGAAATTCCAATTCATATTGTAAAGCAAAACCATCAAGATCACCATATGGAGCATATGATGTTCCAATTAGTTTTGTAAAATAAACAGTCATCATTTTATCCCCCAAAGGAGCAGTAGCTTTCTGACATTTAAAACCTGCGATATCTAAATATTCTTCATGCAATGTGAATGATCCAGGAGCTGGTAATAATGAAGGGTCTTCAATAATTGCAAATTTATTGTCAAGAAACTCGACATACGCTAGTTTTTCATTTACCACATTATCAGTGATATAAAACTCCTCCGCTGGCGTAGAAGTCTCTTTTTGTAAACGAACATATCTTTCATTGAATTTTATAGTCGCAGCATCTCCAAAAGTCTCTTTCATTTGCTGAGCAGATGGAATTAAGTCCAGATCGATAACATAATGAACTTCACCTGAAGAAGGAAGATTAGCCGTCTTTTGTTTTTTAGAGCCACAACTTCCCAGGAAGGCTATGGCTAAAAAAAATATTAAATTTTTCATTTTTACTATAATTTAGTGAATGGCTTCTGCAATGTTATACCTTATTTAGGGAAAACAGAAAACATCTGAAAAAAAATGTTGATAATTTAAACAGCATATTTAACTAATCCTCTAAACTGCTTTTCGATTATTTGGAAAACTTGGTATGAGAATCATCGCAGTAAGGCGGGGTTTTAGTCAGTTTACAACTGCAAATTCTGCTCTTTTTAGAACTTTTTGCTTGAAAAAGGAGGGGTTTAAATTTTGTTCCATGATGATTGCCATCACAATAAGGTTGGTTTTTAGAAAAGCCGCATCGGCACCACAAATAATTTCTACCCTTTTCCAATATTTGCTCGGAAGGCAAAGCTTTTCTTTGATCCGTTTTGGAGTAGTTACTAGATAACTCGCTTTTCGGATCCTTTGATTTTATAACTGGGTAGAGGTAAGATGCTTTCCAGTTTTCTTTGGGATTGTTTTGAAGCCCATATTCTGATGGAAATGCTCTATGAAAAGACGCGGTTCCAAAAAATTGATCCCAAATGGAAAACATATTTCCGAAATTCCCATTTGGATCACTTGTACCATCAAGCTGACTCTTTCCATGATGCGAATGGTGAAAAGCTGGAGTAATAAAGATTCGTTCCCAGACAAACACAATTGGACTCAACCATTTGTAACGGTAAAGTATTTTATCATAAGAAAGAGTGCTATGCGAACTAATGATTATTATTTGTTTAAGAATAACACCAAGGATAATGGCGTACGCGCCACCCAAAAAGGTAAAGATTCCGATCCACCATATATTTGGCATTAGAAGGTAATAAAGGGCAGCATTTCTATAAGACACAAAAAATCCCATTTCCTCTGCTTGATGGTGTGGCCGATGAAGTTTCCATAAGAATTCATACTCATGGGCAGATCGATGGTACCAATATTGAAGAAAGTCATCAACCAACAGAAATATCAAAAGATTAAGCAATAGAATATTTCCATTAAGGACATAATTCAAAGAGGGAAATAAAAGTTGACCTAAAAAAATCGCCGAAAATAGAATGAGAGGTTTCGTTATCAAACCTAGAATTGCAAATGAACCAACCTCTTGAATCCAATCATTAGCTGACCTTTTTGACTTCTGCAAGGCGCCTGCGATAGTTTCCATCAAAAAGAAGAGCACCAGAATGCCAGCAACTATGTATATATCTATATTGGGTATACTCAAAAAATCCTCTCTCATTTTGTAGTTTTAATGGTGGCGGGGCTGTAAAGATTGGGGCTACAAAATTTAAAAACATATGAATTTAGCAATTTCTTTGGATTTATTAGGAGCTATATTTTGAAAACATCCAATTCTTAATTCACAACATTTTGACAACCAAAGCCATTTAATGGATGTCTTCTTGATTGAAGAAGACTTTTTTATAAAAAGAAATCATAGTTGAATAAAATATATGTAAAAGTAGAAGCAACCCTATTCAAATAATTAACTACTTAGTAATGTGGGAAATATTAAGGAAAGTGGTGCTTCCTTAATTCCGCAAAAAAGAAAACCCTTTTTGTTTTGCTCTTGGGTTTCTTTTATAAAGGAGAGTAAATAAATGAAAAGAATTCTAACAGCTTTATTATTAATGTTAATGGCTTTGAGCCAAAGCGCTCAAGAAATTACAGCTCCTGCTCAGGCTGTTACAGGCCCAGGAGGTCAAGAATATTTGACTGATAGTGTAGAATGGTTTGATTATGCTGAAACTGCTGATGGGTATTGGTTATTCCGCCCAGATACAGTTTTGGAAAAGCCCTTAGGAATTGTGGTTTTTTTGCATGGATATGGTGCATATAACCCTATGATTTATGGGCAATGGATTAGACATATTGCGAGAAAAGGAAATGTAGTCTTGTATCCTAGATATCAAAAAACGATCACCAATCCTTCTCCAAATAAGTTTGGAGGGAATGCTTCAAAAGCAATTATTGATGGTCTTGCTAGAATTGATACGACTTGGAATATAGATGTAGATACAAACCATTTGCAATTGGTAGGTCATTCATACGGAGGAGTCATTGCGGCCGATCTTGCCATGAATTTTGACCAATATAAAATACCAAAACCAACTGCAATGATGCTTGTATCCCCTGGAACTGGACCATTTAAAGGAGGGCTTCATGAAAGTTATGAAGAACTAGATCCGGGTTTGAAAATGTTGATTATAGTTAGTAATAACGATAGGACTGTTGGTGATAAGATTGGAAAGAGAATATTTGAAACTTCAGAACAGGTTACAGATAGAATTCTAATTAGACAATATGAGGATAAAAAAGGTGTACCTCCTTTAACTGCAGGGCACAATGAATCCTATAGTTTGGATTTGGCTTTTGATTCTGGAGTAAGAAATTATACTGCTAAGAGGGCTTTAAGAATAGCCCGTGTAGATGTGATGGATTACAATGGGTATTGGAAATTGTTTGATGCGTTGAGGAATTGTGACAGGATTGGTAAAGATTGTGAATTGGCTTTTCCTTTTGATAAAAACGAAATAGATCTTGGTCTTTGGAGTGATAGCACAACCATTCGTCCGCTTTTTATAACCGTTCCCGAAAAACTTCAAGCGAATCAAAAAAAATGATCAAAAAAATTACAATTTATAGATTAATTTAATTTATATTTGGAACATCAAAGATACTGCGAGAAAACATTGAAAAAATAGAGAGTCGTTTAATATTCGTGATTTTCGCGGTGCAGGTTAATCCAAACAAATAGTAGACACATACCCCAAATTCTGATTGGATACCACCACACCTTTTTCTACACCAGGTTAATAAATTAATGATCACTTTTACCGGACTAGCATTTTGCTAATGGGTATAGATTTTTAGATATTAATCCCATTTCAAGAAACCGTTTTACTAAAATTATATTTCTCTTTTTTGAAAGAGTTTTATATTTCCATCAAAATATAGAAACAATTTATATTATATTTAGTAATATACTTAAAACATAGACTTTTAACTTTTTGAGGTAATAACACAACAGAAATTTTATTAAAAAGAACAGAAAAGCAGTTAATTAATCTTTGTGGTATGAAGCTTGTATTATTTTTTACGCAGCTTCTTTGCCACCCAAAACCAAATGAAGATTCTGCCTTAAGTTCCCTCTTTTTTAAGCCTTAGCGGCTTCAGTCAAATTATAATCCACATATAACATTATCAACTTTAAGAAACCTCGGTCTCTTAAAGTAACAAATTATTATCCCTCTCGGAAACCGATTTCTTAGTAAATCAGACCAAACTTACATATCACTTCTATTGACTAGGAATCAATAGAAAACAAAAGGAGTATTTCTCCTTCCCACGAACATTATCGCACCAGCTGTGAGGTTGTCTTGTACACCCTTTTGGCAAACACTTTAACAACAGAGCAAAGCACTGTAGAAACACATTTTTTTTCATTACCAAAAACTCAAATGCCCTTATGTGCGACAAAGGAACAGATTGTAAGCAGAAAAAAAACGAAAGACCAACAAGCCCAATGCTAAGTGATTACAGACCCTCGACATCATTTTATTTTCCAGGTTTTTTACTAGTAGTAATTAGTTTTCTACCTGTAAACAACTTTATCAATAGCTTCTTTCCAACAACTGAAGTTACTGTTGAAGAAAATGCACCTCTTTTAGAGGAAGCTGAAGAAGAATTTTTCTGGAAACAAGGATCTTTTAGAGATTCCAGAGATGGTAAAATTTACAGAACGGTACAGTTCGATAATATGGTTTGGATGGCAGAGAACCTTAGATACGATTCTCCAAATTCAATCTGCTATGATGACGACCCAGCAAATTGTAGAAAATATGGGCGTTTATATTCTCATGGAGATGCTAAAAATGCATGCCCAGAAGGATGGCATTTACCAAATGAAAGAGCAGAATGGAGTAAACTAAGATCTTTACTTAATGGACACAAACCTGCTTATAGAACTTTAGTAGCAGGAGGAATCTCAAAATTCGATGCAGTATTTGGAGGAGCATATGTTGCAGGAGAAGGATTCAAAAATAAAAATGAAATAGGAGCTTACTGGTCCGGATCTTACTTCGGAAATTCAGGGTCTTCTGTATGGTCTTATAGATTTATGAGAAAGAGTGCAATTCTTGATCACGAAGTAGTTGAAATGAACGAAGCACTTTCTTGCAGATGTGTAAAGAACTACCCAGAATACGCAGAAGAAAGTCGTTATAACGATTGATCTAAAAAATCTATAAACTCAGATAATACAAAGGCGTTTTTTATATCAAAATCGCCTACTTTAAGTCGACGCAGTTCGGAGAGGTATCCACCACTCCGAACTGCTTTTCCATAATCAAAAGCCAATGAACGGATATACGTTCCTTTTGAACATTCCACTTCAAAAGTAAGCTCTGGCATCTCCACTTTATTGATATCAAATCTTAGAATCTCAACATCTCTTGGTTGTACTTCAACTTTTTCACCTCTCCTTGCTTTCTTATAAAGCGGAACACCATCTACTTTTATCGCAGAGTAGATTGGAGGCAATTGCTTTAGTGGACCTAGAAATTCTTTTCGAGCTTCTTCAATTAAAGTAGAATCAATATGTTCAGTTGGAAAAGACTTATCAATTTCCGTTTCTCGATCATAAGAAGGAGTTGTGCCTCCAAGAAATATTTTTCCAGAGTAAACTTTTGATAAGCCTTGAAGATCGTTAATTCGTTTGGTGTGTTTTCCTGTGCAAATGATCAGAAGACCAGTGGCCAGAGGATCTAGCGTACCAGAGTGGCCAACTTTAATCTTTTTAATGCCAAGCTTTTGTTTAAGGGTATAACGGATTTTATTGACAACATCGAATGAAGTCCATTCTAAAGGTTTATCTATTAGAAGTGTTTCCCCGGCAAGGAAATCATATTTACGATCGAGCACTGACATATACTAGAATAGGCCTAAAGATTTTGCAATAGCAATGGCTGCTACTATAAAGCAATAAATGGAGAAATAAGTAAGTTTGCTGTTTTTTACAATTTTAATCATCCATGTACAAGCGACTAAACCAGTAAGAAAAGCAGCAATGAAGCCAGCCAATAATGCCCAATAGTTCGTATCACCAAAAGGTCTATAGGAAGCAAATTCATTCTTTCGAATTTCAATTGCACGATCTTCTGTTGTGACAGAAGCAAGTTTATTAAAGTATAGCTCTTTTTCACGATTGTAAATAGCTAAGGCTGCATCTGGTGCAATAGTGGCATCTAATTTCTCCCATTTTTCCTCTTTTTCGAGTAAGATCGGCTTTACAAATTGGGCATGTTCATTAGTAAGTAATCCATCGCTGACCAATTCGTTAAAAGCGAAATCAACTCTTTCTGTTGTTGATAATTCAGAGAATTGGTTCAATTCAATCTGCTTCTTAGTATCGAGAATCATTGCTCCTAAAATGAGCGGTACCACCATTAAAAATGAAAATCGGGCAGCTTTCCCTCTATCAATTCCTAGTAGAACTGAAGTGGAAATGGTTGCTCCTGATCTAGATATGCCAGGAAGTATAGCAATCGCTTGAGCAATTCCGATAATCAAGGCATTCCAAAAACCTACACTTTTCGTAGTGTCTTTTGCTCTATCTGCGAAAAACAGAATGATCCCAGTGACAATGAGCATCAGTCCGACTAGCAATAATTGCTGATCAAATAAAGCTTCAATTTCCTCCTTGAATACCAAGCCTATAATTGCAGCTGGAACCATGGAAAGAATAATTTTCAATGAAAAAATGAACTCTTCATTCACTTCAAACTGAAATAAGCCCTTTAAGATTTCTATGATGTCTTTTCTGAATATAATGATGGTACTCAATGCGGTAGCTCCATGTAGAAGCACAGTCATTAGCATGCTTTGTTCTGCTAGACTTTGATCATTAAGAATATATTTTGCTATTTCTAAATGTCCACTACTGGATACGGGAAGAAATTCGGTGAGACCTTGTACTATACCAAGGATTATTGCTTTTAATATCTCGGACATGTTCTGATTTCCTCATTTGTATTGAAATAATGCAAACAAAAAAACATGCATCTTTCAATCTTGAATAATATTTTCGGCTACAAAGGAAATATTATTTTTTGAAAATCGCATAAATCTCTAAAATCAATCCTGCTAAAATTACAACAGGCCCGAGAACTGTGATTCTTTTGCTATAAATAATATCTGGATCCCAAGTATTGGGGTCGGGTTGACTTCCACCAGTCATGAGTAATAATCCTATTCCAACTAATAAAGCTCCAAGAGCCATTAATTGATAGTTCTGTTGATTGAAAATTAGAGCTTTTGACGCTGAAACGTTGGATTTGCTTCTTGAAACAGTAGGAGAAATCTTCTTCTTGCCTGTTGATGAAGCATCACTAGAAACAACTACTTTTTTCTTTTTAACTACTTTCTTACTCATTGTATATGATTTTGAAATCGGAGCGCAAGTTCGCTTTTATTATTCAATTTTTACTCATGAAGCTGTTTAAAAATCAAGCACTTAATTTGCCTTTTAGCTTCAGACTTTCACAAATCTATTTAATATAAATCATCGACTCTCATTCGTAAATATTTGTTGACTACATAGTAAGTACTTCCTGTCGTGATAATAATTCCTATGATAAACAAACAGGCAAACAATACTATAAAACTCAATGGATCTTGTAACTGCAATAAATCAGGTAAATCGTTTTGTGCTAATAGTAAAATGGCCAATAAAACGCTAATGGCCAAGATGGCACTCCAAAACCCATTTTGAAAACTTTTCCATAGATATGGTTTTGAAATGAATTTCCAAGATGCTCCAACCAATTCCATGTTCTTTATTTGAAAACGATCAGAGTGTAGCGCTAATTTTATCGTGTTGTGTATAAGTGCGACAGCCACAATCAAGAAAAAGAAGCCAATCAACAAAGAAATGTACCCTACCTTTTCTAGGTTTCTTCCTATCTGATCCACAATTGCCTCCTGATAGTAAATATCTTTAACGATTTGTTGCTCTTTTAAGTTGCTTTTAATCCAATCCAGACTATCAACTTGCATATAGTTGCTGTTCAAATTGAAGGAGATAACATCAAAAAGAGGGTTTTCGAAATCCATTTTCATGAAATCTTCCCCAAAATCTTCTCGTAGAATCTCTGCAGCCTCACTTTTACTGGTAAATTTCACCGTTTTATCCTTTACAAATACACTTGAATTAAGGAAAGCGTTCAATTCTAAGATGTCATCTTTCGAAGAACCATTCTTTATTTCAACAAGAACATTTACCTTTTCTTTGAAAACCTTTACCAATTGATTCGCCTGAAGAAGCACAATTCCGAAAAAACCCAACAAGAATAGCACAATCGCCACGCTTACAACTGAATAGAAGTAACTAGGTTTGTTCTTAATAAAAGACTTTTTCGAAGAATCCGTCATGGAAATTTGGGAGTAGGTAGACTACAAAAGTAGGAAATATTGACTAAATAGGAGGAACTTTGTGCTTTGAATAATCAGATCGTAAAAATGATCGTTCTTAAATAACCACCAATAGTAAATACGAATGATTTGGTATTTCTTTTTATGGTTTCAGAAGGATTGTTAATTTTGGGGGCTTAATCTTGAATAACAAATTACATGCGGTACATCTTTTTTAGTCTTTGTTTTTTCTTTTTGTCTTCACTTGGAGCTCAAATTAGAATTGAAAACCCTTCTTTTGAAGGCCAACCACAGGATGCCACAATACCTGAAGGGTGGTTGCCTTGCGCAATGGGAACTACTCCGGATATCTTACCTGGCCCTTGGGGAGTCTATATGGAAGCAGAAGATGGAGAAACTTATATGGGCCTTATTACGAGAGAAGATGGTTCATTTGAAAGTATAACGCAAAGACTTTCGGAGCCCATGAAAAAAGGGGAGTGCTATTCTTTTGGTTTATATTTATCACATTCAAACACGTATTCAAGTTACAACTTGCCTCTTTTCCTTAAAATTTGGGGGTCAGAATCCAGATGCTCCAATGATGAGCTTTTAGGGCAATCCGGTCCAATAGGAAAAGAAGAATGGATTTACACAGAATTTACCTTCCATCCAAAAGCAGACTTGAATTATATAGTTTTAGAAGCCCAGACAATGGAAGGGCTTTCCTTTTATTACAAAGGAAATATATTGGTTGATGGCTGTACAGCCATCAAACCTTGTAAAAGAGCCTTTTTGGAATAAGATCTATTCCAATTCAACCCCCAGAGCTTCTCCTTGTTCTTTAAGTTTTTGAAATTCTGATTCTAAAGATTTTATACTTTTAGAGGCTTCGTCTTTGTCAATAGTCCCTTCTTCTATATCTTCCTGTAGCTGATCTCTCTTCCCTAACCATTCATCTCGTTTTGCTTCCCATTCCTGGATCTTTTTGAGTGCAAGTCCACCATCTTTGACCTTATCCTTGGCTTTGTTGAACGTTTTACCAATTTTATCCAAAGCTCCATCGTATTTTCCTGATTTGAACTTATCTGCTTCTCCTTTGATCAGGTTTATACCTGTTTTACCCAAATCTTTCACCGTACCAACAATTGCTTTGGAAGATTCTTTTTCTGCTTCTGTTCCGAAAAAATAATTATAGCCTACAATTCCTACGAAAAGGAATAAACCTAGTTTTAATAACCCTTTTATCATGATTGAAAATTTATTTTAAAAGATTGATTTGGAATAGACAATGGCCAAGATACCAATATTTTGACTTTTCCAATAAACGAAAAAAAAATGCGATTCATTTTATCCTTCTCATAGATTAAAATAGCTGTTAATTTTGGTTATTTTCGCGTCATTCCCAATAACTGTTGGGGACCTAGAACCAAAAGAAGAAACTTTTGATCCTCTTTTTTGGTTGAAACAGTATAATATTAACAAAAAGTGCAAAACGGTAATTTAATGGAGTACCAACCAAAAACAATCGACGAAAAGTGGAAAAAGTACTGGGTTGAGAATCAGACTTACAAAGTTGAGAACAGTTCAGACAAGCCTAAATACTATGTATTGGATATGTTTCCATATCCTTCAGGAGCAGGATTGCATGTAGGTCATCCGTTGGGATATATTGCTTCAGATATTTATGCTCGATTCAAGCGTTTGAATGGATTCAATGTGCTGCACCCAATGGGGTTTGATGCTTTTGGTTTGCCTGCAGAAGAATACGCATTACAAACTGGGATTCATCCCGCAGATTCCACTGAAGAAAATATGGAACGGTATAGAATCCAATTTCAAAACTTGGGGTTTTCTTTTGATTGGTCTCGCGAAGTGAGTACTTGCAATCCGGAGTATTATAAATGGACGCAATGGATCTTTACTGAGTTGTTTGGTCACTACTATGATCAATCGGCAAAAAAGGCCAAACCAATTACGGAACTGGCCGAAACCTTTTCAAAAGAAGGGAATGAAAATGTAAAAGCCGCTAATTTACAAGATACAACTTTTACTGCGGACGAATGGAACGCAAAATCGCGGAAGGAGCAAGAAGATATTCTAATGAATTATCGATTGGCTTATCGAAAGATTGGTTATGTGAATTGGTGCGAAGCAATGGGAACGGTTTTAGCAAATGACCAAGTAAAAGATGGAGTTTCAGAACGTGGTGGGCATCCCGTTATTCAAAAAGCAATGACGCAGTGGTATTTAAGAATCACCGCATATGCAGACCGTTTGCTATATGATTTAGATGAAATTGATTGGTCTGATTCTTTAAAAACAATTCAAGGAAATTGGATTGGTCGATCAGAAGGTGCAAGTATCTTTTTTGATGTTGTAGGAACAGATGATAAAATAGAAGTATTTACAACTAGACCTGATACCATTTTTGGTGCTACTTATATGGTATTGGCTCCCGAGCATGATTTAGTGGCTAAGTTGACACCAGATTCTCACAAAGCTCAAGTCAAAGAATATGTCGATTATGTAAATGCGAAATCAGAGGTGGAAAGAATGGCAGAGAAGAGTGTAACTGGCGCATTCATAGGGGCTTACGCGACAAATCCTTTTACAAATACCCAAATTCCGATTTGGATTGGTGAATACGTTTTGAAAGATTATGGCACAGGTGCAATCATGGCAGTGCCTAGTGACGATGAGCGCGATCATGCTTTTGCAACAAAGTTTGAATTGCCAATTATTGAGGTAGTTGATAAATCAAAATATGAAGGGGCAACTTTGAATGATAAACTTGGAGTGATAATTAACTCTGGTTTTATGACAGGAATGGAAGTGCCGGAAGCAATTACAGCAGCTTGCAAAAAGACAGAAGAGTTAGGGATTGGAAAGGCTCAAGTCAATTACAAGATGCGTGATTCAAACTTTAGCCGACAACGTTATTGGGGCGAACCATTCCCAATGAAATATGACAAAGACGGAATTGCACATGCTTTAGATATTTCTGAATTGCCTTTAGAACTTCCGCGCACAGATGACTTCAAACCTGGCTCTGGTGGAAAATCCCCATTGGCAAGAATGGAAGACTGGGTAAATTTACCAGATGGATTTACAAGAGAGACAGATGTAATGCCAGCAGTAGCCGGTTCTTCTTGGTACTACTTGAGATATATGGATCCAAACAATCCAGATGCTTTTGCAAGTAAAGAAGCAATGGACTATTGGCAAGACGTTGATTTATATGTTGGGGGTTCTGAACATGCAGTAGCGCATTTGATGTATGCGAGATTCTGGCATAAATTCTTGCACGACAAGGGAATGGTTCCAACCAACGAACCATTTAAGAAATTGGTTAATCAAGGAATGATTCAAGGAGTCATTGAATTCATCTATTTATTGAAAGAGAAAACAGATGGAAAAAGCCATTTTATTTGTGCGAAGCTAGCCGAAAAGAAAGAAATCACGGATTATGCGAGAATTCCAGTACATGTAGATTTTGTTAGTGAGTATGGCAGTGCGGATTCTTATTTAAATATTGCTGGACTTGAGAATTTTATAAAATGGCGACCGGAATATTCTGAAGCTATTTTTGAATGTTCAAAAGGTGTTTACCACAAAGGTAAATTTACTCCAAATGAGAACAGCAATGCCAAAGAATCTCATGTATTTACCTTATCAGAAGTAGGTAAAATGTCTAAATCCAAGTTTAACGTCATCAATCCTGACGACGTCATCGAGCGTTATGGAATAGACTGTTTTAGGATGTATGAGATGTTTTTAGGACCAATTGAACAATCAAAACCTTGGGATATCAAGGGAATTGATGGTGTTTATAAGTTCTTGAAACGATTTTGGGGATTGTTTTTTGATGAAAAAGAAGCTTTTTCAGTTTCAGAAGAAGCTCCAAACAAGGAAGAACTTAAGATTTTACATACAGCAATTAAGAAAATTACTGCAGATATCGAACGGTTTTCGTTTAATACCTGTGTGAGTGCCTTCATGGTCGCAACAAATGAATTGAGGAAGGCAAAATGCAATAAAAGGGCTATTTTAGAACCCATGGTTCAGTTATTAGCTCCTTTTGCACCACATGCAGCAGAGGAATTGTGGTCTAGATTGGGGAATTCAAAACCTGGAGAAAGTATACATGCGGGTTCTTTTCCAAAATTTGATGAAACCCACTTAAAAGAGGATTCTGTTAACTATCCGATCAGTATAAATGGAAAAAAACGTGCTTTAGTCGACTTTCCTAGTGATTTTTCCAAGGAAGAACTTGAAAAAGCGGCTTTAGAACACGAAATTGTAATAAAATGGACGGAAGGAAAAACAATAAGGAAAGTTATTGTTGTTCCGAACAGAATGATTAATATTGTAGTAAGCTAAATGAATGGCCAAATCTGATTTTAAAAGTTTTGGCCATTTATGCCACTCCTTTCATTAACATACTAAACCAAATGAGGGTCATTTTGATCCCGTTTACCAAACAATCCCTGAGTTTTAATAACCTATTAGGATGAGTTGAGTTTGATTAAAATGATCAAGCTGAAATCCCTTATTGTTATGATTAAAACTGGTCAAGCAGTTTTTGTGAACCGATTCTTATTGATTTCTTTTCTGATTTTGCACCAGTGCAATCCTGGGCTTCTTTTTGCCAATTCGAATCACGAAAACTTGATAATTGCTCCACAAGAATTTTCTGTAAGTCAATGTAATCTTTCCTTTCAAATTCCAGACAACAGCTGTACCACTGCAAGTAATTTTACTATTCCTGTAAATGGTATTTCGCAATCAATATTAGGACAAGATATTGTCTTAAAGGAAGTGAAACTTATTATTGACCATACTGCTACTGGTGATTTGGATATTCGTTTGATTTCGCCATTTGGACAAGCAGTTGAAATTAGTTCAAACAATGGTTCCTCTGCCAATCATTATGGAGATCCTAACGATTCAACCTGCGAAATAAGTACGACTTTTTCTATGGATGCCTGCCAAGATATTACAAGCGGGCAAGCTCCTTTTATTGGCAGCTATATTCCAGAGGAGTCTTTGAATAATTTTAGTGATAATTCGGATGCGAATGGAAATTGGTTATTAAAACTATGTGATGATTTTAATGATGATCATGGAGTTTTAAAATATGTAGAATTGGTATTCAGTAGAAACTCGTGCCCAGTTCCAACCAATTTAATTGCGACTAATATCTCAGATAATTCCATAGAACTAGACTGGACTTCAAATACCACTTGCTCTGATGTGATCATAGAATATGGAACACCAGGATTTGAACCTGGAGTAAATGGAACAGCAAATGAAGGAACTGCGATTTTAGTCCCTTGCCCCGTTGCCTTTCCAATTCTTATCAATGGTTTAAGCTCGAGTTCAAATTATGAATTTTACGTGCGACAAACTTGTAGCGATACAATTTGTTCAGATAATTCTTGCCCAATTTTGATTCAAACTCCGTGCGCTACACCCGCTATGACACTAGAGGATAATTTTGATTCAGAGCTTTTATGTGGCACGACCTGCGGATCTACTTGTGATTTAAATAATTCGAATTGGTTTAATACAGAAGGAGATGATTCTAACTGGTTGGTTGAACATTACAATACAAAAACCTCCAATACAGGTCCCTCAGACGATGTGACCGTTGGAGGAAATTATCTTTATGTAGAAACTTCAGGTTCTTCTTGTCAAGACGGTAAAGAGTCTATATTGAAGTCTAATTGTTTGATGATTAATTCAAATACACCTGAATGCCATCTTTCTTTTTGGTATCACATGTATGGTGTAAATGTGAATGAATTAAAATTAGAAATTTCAAACGATGCTGGTGCAACTTGGTTGCCACTTTGGAGCGAAAATGGAAATCAAGGAGACAGATGGTTTCAAGCATTTATTGACCTAACTCTTTTTCATACACAGACGGTTCAATTCAGATTTATAGGCATTACTGGAAGTGGTTCGAGAGGTGATATTGCTTTGGATCAAATTGAATTTTATGGTGCACAGGATTTAGGGTTTCCAATTAATACCTATTATCGTGATGCAGATAATGACTCATTTGGAACTGCAACAGATAGTTTGGAAACATGTTTGAGTTCACCACCTTCAGGATATGTTAGCAATTCAGCAGATTGCAATGATACAGATGATTCTATCAATCCTAACAGTTCGGAATCACCTTGTAACGGAATAGATGAGAATTGCAATGGACTTGCGGATGATCTTATTCTTCCAAGTCTTTCTACAAATGTTCAAACTATTTGCGTAGGTGACGAAGCGATTCTTTCTTTCCCATTTACATTTACCGGCGACCTTTATTGGTTCACAAGTTTAAGTGATACTACACCTCTGCACGTAGGAAATGATTTTAATGCTGGGCAACTCCTACAATCCAGTTCATTTTATGTTACGGATTCAATTCCCGGTTTTTGTTACTCTGATAGAGTTTTATACCAAGTAAATGTTTTGGAAAAACCGGATTTACAAGCCGTACCAGATATTTTAATATGTCCAGGTTCTTCCTTTGATTTGAGTTCAATAAATTTTATTGATGCAAATCAATTAGCAAATACTTTTACTTTTCATTCAGGTATACCTACTAATTCTGCAAACGAATTGCCTTCCACTGTTGTTACGCCTAGTATACCCACCAACTTGTATGTAAAGGCAATAAGCTCAACAGGGTGTTACGATGAAATTTCAATGGAAATTGATTTTAACGAAGTCCCAGAAGTTGACATTCTTCAAGGAGCGAATTTATCAGTTTGCGCAGGTACAAGTTTTGAATTAGAAGCAGTACATACCAATGGAGGAATTGCCCCTTTTTCGTATTTGTGGAATACAAATGAATCAAATGCTACTCTTCCTTTGAATGCCGATAGTATTGCAGGTGGTTCTGTGGCTTATGTAGTTACCATCACAGATGCAGCGGGTTGTTCTTCGACGGATTTAACGACCGCAACTGTAAATAGCAATATTTCATCTATCGGAATAGATCAAGTCAATCAAGTCAGTAGCTGCGACGGAAATGACGGATCAATTGCCTTATCTCCGGTAAATGGACAAGGTCCTTTTGAATACCATTGGGAAGGAGCTGTATCAGGTTCTTCTACAAATAACAATGGTTCGTATACAATCAATAACTTAGAGCAAGGAGCATATAGAGTCACCGTTTCTGATAATTCTATAGGTGATTGTGAGTTGGTTATTCCGATTATTATTGTCAATGGACCTAATGCTGTTGTCGATTCAAACGTTATTGTAAACAATGTGATTTGTAACGGTGAATCAAATGGAAGCATCGATATCACGGTTTTAGGAGGCAATCCTACTTTTGAATGGAGCAATGAATTTATTACTGAAGACTTGACGAATGTAGCTGCTGGAAATTATAGCGTTACAATTTCGGAAGGAGGTTGTGAAAGTGTATTGAACGGAATCATTGTTGAAGAACCACTACCGATTGAAGCGACGATACTAAGTACTCAAACGCCTACCTGTCCAAATGGTGCAGATGGTGGTATCGATCTACAGATAACAGGTGGAGTGGGAAGCTATGATTTTGAGTGGAATAACCTGACTTACCAGGAGGATTTATCAAATGTATCTTCTGGTATTTATTCTCTAACAGTAGAAGATCAAAACAACTGTCCTTTTTTTGTAGATAATTTAGAAATAGAAGAAATTCCAGCGATCACAGTTACCCTTGAGAAGGCCAATATTACTTGCCCAGGAGAAGCTGATGGTTTTTTAGAGTTAACAACAATAGGTGGGACAAGCCCATATAGTTATAACTGGTCAAATTCAAAACAAACACCTTTTAATACTGATCTGGATGTTGGGGATTACGATGTAACCATCATTGATGCCAAAGGATGCGAAGAGGAGTTTTATGATTTTACAATTGACGAGCCCTCTCCGTTAATTTCTGTAGAAACAGTGAATGATGCGACTTGTAATGGATTAGAAAATGGAGAAATTTCGATTGCTGTACAAGGCGGAACCTTTCCTTATTATTTTGATTGGAATATAAATGAAAATACTGATACGGCAGACAGCCTTGGCGTTGGATTATACTCTGTGACTGTTTCGGATGAAAACGGTTGTGAAAATCATTTAGATAGTATTGATGTAAATGCACCAGGAGATATTGATTTATCTGTAAATATAATTGACAACAATTGTTTTGGTTTAGAAGAAGGTGCAATTATAGTTGGAGCTCAAGGTGGAACTTTCCCTTATTCATATGATTGGAGCAATGAAGTTTCAGGTCCTAATAATATGGATATTGCTGAAGGGGAATATCAGGTAACGGTTACAGATTTGAATGGATGTGAGCTGGTATCAAATGAAATAGAGGTTAGTCTTTTAGCTCCTTTATATAATGATATTGATTTTCACCAAGATATCACTTGTAATTCCTTTTCAAATGGACAGGCCTTTATCAGTCTTCCAAATTTTAATAGTCCTTATGATGTTCGATGGAACAGTGGTGATCAAGGCGCATTCCTTGATGACTTACCTGCCGGAAACTATTTTGCAACCATTACAGACAATGTTGGATGCATAACCTTTACGGATACCATTCAAATCAACGAGCCAGATAGTTTACTAGTTGATATTCTGGATATTGAAATGCCGACTTGCAATGGCTTTGATGATGCAAATATTAACGTAGATATTACTGGTGGAATTTATCCTTATGTCTACAGTTGGAATAATGGATCAGTTGATCAAAACTTAACAGAAGTATTAAGTGGACAATATGAATTAAATGTTTTAGATGCAAATGGTTGTAATGTAAGCAGTGGTCCAATTACGATTGAGGAGCCTGAAGTGGTAGAAGTTCAGGTTGTAAACGCAATTCCAGCAAGTTGTTCTGGATCGGATGGAAGCATTGACGTTGAAGTAATAGGAGGCGAATCTCCTTACTCATATGAATGGAACAATGATAGTTTGACGCAAGACCTTAGCAGTTTGAATGGAGGGTTCTTTTATTTGACCGTTTCTGATGCCAATGGTTGCATAGGATTGGCTAGTGCAATAAACGTTGAAAGTGGGAGCGGTGGATTGTCTATTGATACCGTAGATGTTAACTATGCGATTTGTAATAATGAAGAAAGCGGAACTGCATCAGTTGAAGTCTTTAACGGAGTTTGGCCATATCAGTATCTATGGAGCAATAGTGTTTTGGATAGTGTAAATGCTGATTTGCCTGCTGGAACTTATAGTTTAACGGTGACGGATGCCGTTGGTTGTACCGGTACAATTCCGATGGTAGAAATCATCCAAGCGGAAGAGATTAATATTGAGATTGATCAAATTGAAAATGTCTCTTGTTATGGAATGACTGATGCTTTTATTGAAGTCACGGTATCCGGTGGATCAAATGATTTTGATTATGAATGGTCGAATGCTACAAATGATGAAGATGCACATTCCTTAGGAGCAGGTTCATATACACTTACCGTTGAAGACAGTTATGGATGTACCAATGAAATTTTAATTCCAATAGTAGTTACTCAACCCGCAAGATTAGAATTAGACAACTTTAGCATCCAAGATGTAGATTGTGCCGATGATGAGGATGGTGAAATAGAATTAGTCGTGACAGGTGGAACTGGAGATTTAATTATAAACTGGGACCATGGTCCGCAAGGCGCAGAATTAAATGGACTCAATGGAGGTAGTTATTATGCAACGGTGACTGATGAAAATGATTGCTCACTGGTCTTACCAGAAATAATAGTTCAGGAACCGGAACAAGCTTTATCTATACCTGTTACTTCTCTTAGTGTAATGTCAGATAATTCTTGTGTGATTGATGATGGATCTATTTCTCTTGCTGTAGAAGGCGGTACACAAGGCTATTCTTATATGTGGAATAATGGAGATTCTACACAAAATATTCAAAATCTTCCAGCAGGCTTTTATCAATTGACTGTTGTAGATGCGAATAACTGTTTTACACAATCTTCCTTAATTGAAGTTCCCGAAAATTTGATTTACCCAGAAATTTCAATCAACACAAGCCCTGAAATGGAAGGCACTAGTTTAGGAACTGCAGCTATTGAAGTTTTAAACTCTTTGGAGAATCAAATCTATGAGTGGGACTCAACGATAACTCAGTTTCAAGATTCTCTTGCTTCTAATTTATCTGCAGGAAATTACTCAGCTACTGTAACCAATACCAATGGCTGCTCGACTACTCAGTCGTTTGAAATCGGCTTTTTGACCAATACGGTTTTCCTTGATAAAATTTCTAATCTAAATATTTTTCCGAATCCGACGGAACAATTGGCCAATCTTACAATAGAGCTTAAAAGCTCCGCCTCAGTTGAAATTGTTCTGCATGACCTTTCAGGTAAAGTTCTCTTTTCTAAAGATTTAGGCAAGGCTGCTTCGTTTCAAAACGCTTTAGATGTTGGCGACTTGCCATCAGGTCTATTCCTTCTTCATGTATTTGTAGATGGTCAACAAGAAAGCGTGATAAAACTAGTGAAGATTTAATACCCATTCCAAATAGCTTATTTCTTTCTTTTGAATATTCGTATTCATTTATCTACTTTTGCCGAAGTACTCATAAATTATTTTGCACACTAATTATTACTTGTTCTAAAAAGATCGCTTATGGATTTAGGTTTGAATGGAAAAAAAGCTTTGGTTACTGGGTCGACCTCAGGAATTGGTTATGCGATAGCAGAAGAATTTATTTCAGAAGGGGTAGAAGTCGTTTTAAATGGTCGAACTCAAAAGAACATTGATTCTGCCATAAGCAAATTGGAGAATAAATATCCTAATGCTAAAATCAATGGGCTCGTTGCTGATTTTCTAAAAGTAGACGAAGTTAAAAACTTGATAGATTCCCTCGGTGATATTGATATTCTGATTAATAATGTAGGCATTTATACATCCCAAAATTTTGAAGAAACAACTGATGAGGATTGGTTGAAAATGTTTGAAGTCAACATTATGAGTGGAGTTCGATTATCTAGACACTTTCTTCCCAAAATGATGCAAAAAAATTGGGGTAGAATTATTTTTGTTTCTAGTGAGTGTGCGATGCTTGTCCCAGAAGACCTGATTGCTTATTCAACAACAAAATCTGCGATGCTTGGCTTAAGCAGAGGACTGGCTCAGTTGACCAAAGGAACTGAGGTAACTGTAAATACAGTCCTACCTGGATCAACCTTATCTGAAGGGGCGAAAAATTTCTTGAAAGAAGCAGCAGTAAAAGAAGGAAAAACAGAAGCAGAAATTGCAGATGGCTTTTTTAAAAATGTGAGAACGAGTTCTTTGATTCAAAGATTTATCAGTCCAAAAGAAATCGCCAATACAACCGTATATCTTTGTAGTCCACTTGCCGCTGCTACAAATGGCGCAAGTATAAAATTGGACGGAGGATCTGTACCGGGAATCATTTAGAAACTTATTGCGATAGGAGAGTTATGGGCAAAAAAAAAGCCCGAAATACATCGGGCTCAGGAAACGAATCTTACAATTTTTTAACCAAAACTTACTCTTATATAATGGCAAAGTCCATGCCAAGTATTTTAAATTAATAAATAAGAATAAAATTAATACATCTGTGTCGTTCCTGAATTAACAAAAGCATTTTATTTGATTACTCAATGATCTTAAAGGTTGTTCGTCGATTGGCTTGATGATCTTCTTCCGAACATCGAGTACATAAACAATCAACCGAAAGCAAAGTCTCTCCATAACCTTTTGCCACTAAACGCTCCGCAGGAATGCCTTTTGAAATTAAATAATCGACTGCGGATTGTGCTCTTTTCTGAGAAAGATCTTCATTATATCCACCAGGTCCTCTGCAATCTGTATGAGAAGACAACTGAATTTTTAAGGTTGGATTTTGACTGATCAGTGT
This sequence comes from uncultured Saprospiraceae bacterium, assembly GCA_938041325.1. Lineage (GTDB taxonomy): Bacteria > Bacteroidota > Bacteroidia > Chitinophagales > Saprospiraceae > CALIAG01. The sequence continues at coordinate 20,180 of CALIAG010000447.1, forward strand.
ACTCAATTCATTTAAAGTTGGTTGAGCATCCGAACGAATGTCCCATGCATCATAATCATAATAGATATTCTCCAAAGTGATTTCTACGTTTTTGAAGATTTTGTCCAAGACAATTTCTACCTCGTATTTTGTTTCTGGATTGGATGGATCCTTTGCTAAGCCTTTTGAAGAGAACCGAGTATCGTTATTTAAATAACCTTCTTTCATTGCAAAGAAATAGTAATCTGTTTCTTCTTCAAGTTCTATTGAGAAAAAGCCATCCGGCCCAACTTTAACTGTCTCCTTATTATTCCCAATGTTGATATTTACGGTAGCAGCATCTAATGGCTTGCGGCCCAATACTTTTGAATTCGGATTGTTTTTATCTTGATATATTTTTTCCAAAACATAACCTTCCAATATCATTTTAAAGACGATAGGTGGTGGAATTGTTTCGGTGGAGTCAACCTCAGGTTCTGGAGCTGGAGGTGGGGGAGGAGGAGTCCTTTTTTCAAATTTGAAAATATCATCCATGCCTTTCCCTGAACTTCTGGAAGTCGTAAAATATCCAGTAGCAATTACGTCCTCGGCTTTTTGTTTGGAATAATCAATGATGTATCCAAAATCATCAGCACCAGAATTAATTGGAGGTTTTAAGTTCTGAATTGGTGACCAACGTTTGCTATCTATTTTATAAGATTTAAAAACATCTAATCCGCCCATGCCTGGATGAAAGTTGGAAGCAAAATATAAAGTATCATTATCAATAAAAGGAAATTTTTCATCACCCAAAGTATTGATATTCCTGCTCAGGATTTTAGGATCAGACCAACCATCGCCAGTTTTTTCAGAAGTGTAAATATCATATCCGCCCCAACCATCTTTATGATTGGAAGAGAAATACAATGTTGAACCATCACGGCTCAATGAAGGGTGGCCATAGTTTACATTGTCTTCTACAAAAGGCATAACTACAGCTGGGCTCCAAGTATCTCCGTCTCTCCTAGACATCATCAACTTGCAATAATTGTCCGCAAACTTTTCAACGGAATAGCATCTTGAAAAATACATTTCTGTAAAGTCGTTATTAAACGCGACTGTTCCTTCGTTGTTGTCAGTATTGATATTATTGCTGAAAGAGCTTGGAGATCCGGACTCTACATCTGTTACGAAAAGATCTGAAAATTTGCGACCGGTCCAGTTGTATTCTTCTTCGCCACTTGCTGAGTTTCTATCAGAAGTAAAAATGATTTGATTATTCTCGTAAAGGGTTGGAGCGTAGTCAGCGGAACTAGAATTGAAATGACTCGCTTCAATCGTATAGCCAGTATCTTCATTACTTTCTTTCCAGGCCATGGCTTGTTTGCAAGCGGTAATTTCCCTTCTGTATTCGTATGGACTTCCGATTTCGATTCCTAGATTCTTAAATGCCTCTGCAGCTTCTTCATACCTTTCTAGTTTTTTCAAAGCATAAGAATGTTCTTTCAATGCATCCACTCCATAACTGCCTTCGTAGGCTTTAAGAAACCATTCAGATGCTTTTTCAATATCATCCATTCTTTTATAAGATTCTCCTATCATAAAGGCTTTCTTGCCTTTCTCTGTTCTGCGTTTTTCTTTGGTATATTCGTTTTTCAGCATTTTGGCTGCAACAGAATATTGCATTCTTTCATAAGCCATTGTACCGTCCTTAATTTTTTGTGTAAAAGTACAGGAGGCAATGGTTACAGAAATGATAAAAATGATATAAAGTAAGCGTTGAAGCATGTGGTAAAATTTTGGCAAATTAGTTATCTCGCCGGAATTTGTAATCCATCTTGAATTGCATTGGCGAGGTCTAGTTTTAAAACGCCTCCAATATAGCCTTTGTTGCACATATGATTTATGTGATTTTGAAAGAAAAACAGAAAGATTAATTATGGAAGTTTTAAAGAAGAGCTGATAAGTGACTTATGGGCAAAAAAAAAGCCCGAAATACATCGGGCTCAGGAAACGAATCTTACAATTTTTTAACCAAAACTTACTCTTATACAATGGCAAACCCTGTGCCAATAGTGAATTTTAATAAAATGAATATGAATTTTAACATTTTATAA
>CALIAG010000448.1 GCA_938041325.1 uncultured Saprospiraceae bacterium
CTCGAATCTTTGGTTTAGCATCATATTGTATTAGATCAATTTTTGAATTGGATGCATTTCTATATGTTTCTAATTTCAAATATTGAGGATGATGATTATTCGCATACTGAATCAATTCCTCTTTGTTTTCATTACGTTCAAGCATTTGGTTTACAATGATTTGATTTTCCACTTCTTTTCCGATCCATCTATTTATGAGAATGGTCGGCTGTTCTATTTTCTTAGAAATCAAGTCCATATCTGCCTCTAAAAATTTCCTCTTTCTTTCGATAAATAAAACATCACTTAGTTTTCCTTTACCTGAGCTAATATTGGACTTAGATAACTCTTCCAAGATATTTAATACTTGAAGCCGTTGGTTGATAATCTGTTTTTGAGATTCAAGAAATTGCAAGGTTGAGTAGGCAGAACGAATTGCGTTCTCGATGTCTTTTTCTCTGATTTCATCGTTGTAAGATTGAATTTCTGCCATTGCATTTGCCACATTTCTTTTCGCTTTGAGTGATCCTTTCCATGGAATCATTTGAGAAACACCAACACGGAATCGCTGTGCACCTAGTCTAGTTTCTATCGGTAACACTCCTAAACCTAGATTCACTGTAGGATCAGGCCAATCATCAACTTGTTCAGCTTTTTGCAACGCGGCTTTATATTCAAGTTGCATTGCCTTTAATCCAGGATTAAACTCCTTGGCTTGCTGGATTAATTCGTCAAGCGGTTGGGCTTGAACACCTAATTGCAGTATAAGAAGAATGCCTAATAATTTATATTTTTTCATCAGTCTTCATCTTTTGATTCATAAATAATTGACCTTCTTTCCATAGTGAAAAAAGAACTGGGACTGTAAACATGGTAATCACCTGTAGAGCCATTCCTCCAAAACTTGGGATAGCCATAGGCAACATAATATCAGAACCTCTTCCTGTACTTGTTAGTACTGGAAGTAGTGCTAATATAGTGGTAGCAGTAGTCATCATTGCTGGTTTTACCCTTCGCAATCCTCCTTCTATTACCGCATTTCGTATCTCCGATTTAGTTTGGGGAGTATTTTTCTTGAAGCTGTCTTTAAGGAATGTGGCAACCAAAACTCCGTCATCAGTAGCAATACCGAATAAAGCTAGGAATCCTACCCAAACTGCCACACTGAGATTGATATTGCTGATTTGGAAAAGATCTCTCATGTTTGTTCCAAATAGATTGAAATTCATAAACCAATCAGTATTATACATGCCCAACATGATGAATCCGCCTGCAAAAGCCACAAAAACACCTGAAAAAACCATCAATGTAATGGCAACTGATCGAAACTGAAGGTATAGAATAATGAAAATCAAAGCTAGAGCTATGGGAACAACTAACTTCAATCGTGCATTAGCTCTTACTTGTTGTTCGTAATTTCCCGCAAATTCATAACTGATACCTGATGGAATAATTAGTTCACCATTATTTATTAACTCTTGGAAATGATTTTGTGCATTTTTTACAACATCAACTTCAGCAAAACCTTGTTCTTTATCAAACAAAACATAACCTACTAAAAATCCATTTTCACTTTTTATTGCCTGTGGACCTTGCTCATATCTTATGTCAACAAATTCAGCTAATTTGACAGGGCCATTTTCAGGAGTATCCATGTAGATGTTTTGAATTGCTTTTACATCATTTCTATATTCCATAGGATACCTTATTCTAATTGGGTATCTCTCCCTTCCTTCCACAGTTGTTGTCATGTTCATTCCACCAATTGTGGCTTGAATCTGCCTTTGAACGACTTCAACAGTAAGACCATATCTACTGATTGCTTGACGATCGATATCTATCAGCATATAAGGTTTTCCAACAATTCGTTCAGCAAAAACGGCAGCGTCTTTAACCCCTTCCACATTCTTCAGGTGCTTTTCCAATTCTATCCCAACCTTTTCAATTGTCTTGAGATTTTGGCCTTTGACCTTTATTCCCATAGGAGCACGCATTCCTGTTTGAAGCATGACCAATCTTGTTTCGATAGGCTGCAGCTTGGGAGCTGAAGTAACTCCAGGTAATTTTGTGACTTGAACGATTTCTTTCCATATGTCATCTGGGCTTTGGATGTGATCTCGCCATTGTCTAAAATATCTTCCGGTATTATCTGGAATTAGATCTCCTTTTTCGTCACGTATATAATCGCCATTTTCAAACTGATATCGAAGTTTGTGACCATCGGAGTCTGTTTTATATTCCGACTTGTAATTGATGATATTTTCATACATTGATAAGGGGGCTGGGTCAAGTGGGCTTTCTATTCTTCCTGCTTTTCCCACTACCGTTTCTACCTCAGGTATCGCAGTTACTGCCATATCCAAGAGCTTTAGATTTTTATTATTCTCGTCAACTCCCGAATGAGGCATGGAGGTAGGCATTAATAAAAATGAACCTTCATTTAGTGAAGGCATAAATTCTTGACCAGTATTCTGGAAAACCTGAATTCCCATAAATATGATAAGCCCTACTATTCCAAGAAAAATTATTTTAATACCAAGTAAGAACCTAAGAATATGCTCGTAGAAATGAATAATCGTCCAGAAAAAAGACAACAAGATTGCAACCGTTAATATTACAAAAACACTGTTGGAGAAAATCGACTTATTTACACCAAGAGGCATCCATTGCATAGTCAGAAAAATCGCAATGATCAAGGCGATAATTATATTAGAAATAATTTTGTAAGTCTTTGATTTTCTTGGCCATTTGTTATCAATTAAAATTTGTAGCAAACTTAGCGAACTAATTAAAGTTACAATGAGTACGATGAAATTTGAGGTGATAAAAAAGCCTATAATTGAGCCAATAACTAAAGCAAAATTTAGGGCAGTTCCTATTTTCTTTCTATTGATTTTTGCTTTAAATATAGAGTGGGCAATTGGAGGGATAAACACTAAAGCAACTATGACTGCTGAGATCAATGCAAATGTTTTTGTATATGCCAATGGACGGAAAAGTTTGCCCTCCGCTGCTTCCATTGCGAAAACAGGAAGAAAACTAACAACTGTTGTAGCGACGGCTGTTAGTACTGCCGATCCTACTTCCATTGTT
>CALIAG010000449.1 GCA_938041325.1 uncultured Saprospiraceae bacterium
CCATTTGCGCTGTATCCGATTGCTATGTTTACCCAGTCTGGTATTTTTTCTTTTAGTAAAAAATTATTGACATTGGTGCTGAGCCAATAAGTATGTCCATTGTAATCGAGAAACAAACTTTCTAACGTATTGTCTCCTAAATAGCCATTGGCTTGAGGAGCATAGATCGATCTTGAAAAACTAAATTTATATTGCAAGACCTGCTTGTCCCACATCATCTCTTGTCCAATGACGAGTAAAGAACCAGCAGTATTAGCGGCCATGTCGCTCCAGGAAAATCCCCAATCTTCATAAAGTCCATCGAATATTTCAATAGGAGTTTGTAAAATGATTCCCATGGTCCCGCCGAATAGGAGCGATTTCTTTTTGCTTAACCCTGAGTCTCTAAGCCATTTGTAGCAGAGATAACTTTCTACATATGATCCGTATGTATGTCCTGCTTTATCAATTTGCAAATACCCTTTGCTGTCATTGTAAAAATGAAACGGGACACGTTCTTTGTCTTTGTACCATATGAATTGTAAGTAAGCCATGCTTCCCAAATAAAGTGCCGATTCCGTAATAATAGCTGCTCGGAGTTTCGACTTATTTATGGTGGATTTATTTGTACTTAAACTATCCTGAGCAGAAGCACTGTGCAAGAATAGACTAAATAAAAAAAGACAAAATATTTTAAAATGCATTCAAGTAATATTTAAATGGCATTGTTTACAATAAAAATAAAAAGGAGCTAACCTGAAAAGAGATTTAGAATTCATTCGTTTTAGCTTTTAATGTAAACTACAAAAACAATGGATTAGATATCTTCGTCAGAGACGAAAACTAGCGAGCAAATATTTTTTCGGATACGAGAACTTACGATATGAATAGAGACTATCTTTTAACTTCAAAGATAGTCTCTATTCGAATGAATCAGAATACATATAAGGTAAACGAATTTTTACCTCAAACGCTGGCTAGTAACCAGTATTTAAAGGAGGCGGACCTTCCGGAATAATTGGCTTGTATTTGTAATCTCCCAGCCCTTCTTTAAATTCTTTTTTAATCTCTGCTCGCAGGTTTGCATCTTCAAATAAATCGACCATCGTCATGGACAGAGCTTTGGCAGCGTAAGCCATTCCTTTGTGGCCTATGGACATTCCGCCACAAGCCACTACGGCCCAAGAATGCCAAGGTGTTCCTTTTGGGGCAGTAGTCGCCCGTAATCGAACCACAGGGACCACGTAACTCACGTCCCCAACATCTGTGGAACCTCCACGTGGATTTTCAAGCGTTTCTTCCATTGGGCTGATAATGGATTCTATGCCTATTTGTTCTTTGTCAGTGGCTTCCTGAATTTTTTTTGCGAAAGCTTGCTCTTCATCCGTATAAGTAATCGGACCTAATGTTTCCAAATTACTTTGTAAACGGGCAGAGCCTGTGCGGTTCACTAAAATTTCGTGGACTCCTGATATCAATGTGATTTTGTATTCTACATTCGCCATCATCGCGGCACCTTCTGCAATTCGTTCTACTTGTTTCCATACTTTAACCATTCCTTCTCTTTTGGTATCTCTTACTCTTGTCCAAATCCTGGAATAATCGGGTACAACGTTTACAACTTCACCTGCGTTTTGAATGTCATAGTGTATGCGCACCGTTGGTTCTACATGTTCTCGGTAATAGTTGATGCCAGTGGTGAATAATTCTAATCCATCGGAAGCATCTCTACCGTTCCATGGATCTCCAGAAGCGTGGGCTGCTTGGCCATAATATTCTACCATAAAATCTACTAAGGCTAATCCTTTTTGAACAGCGACTTTGGTTTCGCCACTAGGATGCCAGTCCATGACAACATCCACATCATCAAAAGCTCCGGATCTGATCATCCAAAGTTTGCCAAAGAATTTTTCTTCTGCAGGCGTCCCGTAAAATCTGATCGTTCCTTTTAATTCACCACTTGCAATTAAATCCTTAATCGCTGCAGCGGCGCCTAAAGAAGCTACGCCAAATAAATTGTGTCCACAACCATGGCCAGCGCTTCCTTCGTTTAATGGATCTTTGTGGGGAACCGTTTTTTGCGATAAGCCTGGCAATGCGTCAAACTCACCGAGAATTCCTATGACTGGTGAGCCCGATCCATATTCAGCAATAAAAGCAGTCGGGATTTCTCCAATATCTGTTTTAACGCTAAAGCCTTTTGATTTGGCATACGCAATTAAGTCTTGTGAAGATTTTACTTCTTCAAATGCGATCTCTTCATAAGACCAAATGCGGTCACTCAATTTGGTAAGCTCTTCATAGTGCTGGTCAACGTGTGCTTGTACTGCTTTCTTGTTGATGCTCTCTAGTTGCATTTGTCCGAAAGAATTGAAAGCAAGGAATAATGCGAGTAAAGGGAGGATTTGTTTTTTCATACTATAGATTTTAAACAGAAAATACATTCTTCTGATGGTAAACTTTACTGTTAATTTAAGAAAGTTATTTGGAAAAGTGAAAGGAGGAAATGGAAATGATCCGAATGTAATGAAGTTAGAATGGTGGGGTAGGCTTTCGTGAAATTGAACTTATATTGAGCCATTGATTATTGCAGTGTCTTCGTCAAAGACGAGAACTAGCGGCAGGAAAATGTCTTTTTTAATTTGAACAGGATTTTTAAGATTTTTAAGATGGTCAGGATGATCCGATAGATGTATCATGATTATCGTTTTAATCTTGCAAATCGTGTTTTCATTCTTTTTAACCCCAATAAAAAAGCAGAAAGTAAATAAATACTTTCTGCTTTTTTGTCTGAATCTCCAAAAAATAGGTAGATCGATTTATAGTATTAAACCATTAAAATCTTTTTTTCTTGGTTGCTTTTTTTCCTTTGTATGAAGACGAAGCAGATCGTTTTTTACCATAACCGCCACTTCCACCACTTCGATCTTTCTTATCACCACCGCCCCATTTGCGCTTTTTAAATCCACCTCTGCCTCCTGAACCACCTCTTCGTCCTGAGCCGCCTCTACCACGTCTGTCTCTGTCTCCTCCGCCTCCAGAAGATTCTTCTTCGTTTAAATCTTTATTTGCGCCAAGGTTTATTTTGTCTAATTCATCGGAAAGAATTTTAGCAATAAGCTCATCTTTTGAGATGCCGTCAAACAATGTAACAGCCATATCAAATAGAGGCTTAGGTACTTTTCCTTTGGTTTTTTTCTCGAGTATTCCGGTGCACCAATTGTTGATTCTTACTTTTGCGATTTGTTCAACTTCAGGAACCTCAGCTTTCTTGAATGAGATAGAAAGTTGCTTTTCAATTCTACGAATTCTATATCCTTCATTTCCTGCAATGAATGCGATCGACTTTCCTTTTTTACCAGCACGAGCAGTTCTTCCAGAACGGTGGGTGTAGTAAGAGTTGTCATCAGGTAAACTAAAATGAAAAACATGAGTAAGATCATTGACGTCAATTCCACGTGCTGCTACATCTGTTGCAATCAAAACCTTAAGGTCGTTTTTCTTAAAACGTTTCATTACCCGGTCTCTTTGCGCTTGAGACAAATCACCATGCAAGGCATCGGCTCGGTAATTGCGTTTCAGTAAACGCTCCGCGATATCTTGTGTTTCTCTTTTTGTTCTACAAAAGACAACCCCTCTAATTTCTGGGTTGATATCAATGAAACGAGTTAATGCTTCAAATTTATCACGTGGTCTTATTGCTGCAAAAAGGTGTTCTATGTTTTTGTTGACTTCGTTTGATGGATTGATCCGGATTTCTACAGGATCTTCCATGTATTTCTGGACAATCTTTTTGATAAAAGACGGCATCGTAGCTGAAAACAACCAAGTGCGTTTGTCTTCAGGAGTATAGCTCAAAATGGTATCCAAATCTTCTTTGAATCCCATGTTCAACATCTCATCTGCTTCATCCAGAATCAAGTATTTTAGCTCGCCCAACTTTACTGCTTTTCTCTTAATCAAGTCAATTAATCGACCAGGAGTTGCAATGATAATGTGTTGAGTTCTACGAAGTGCTTTAATTTGATTGATGATAGCAGCTCCACCGTAAACTGGCAAAACGCTGATGTCTTTTTGAAATTTACTAAAGATCTCCAATTGCTCTGCGATTTGTTTGCCCAATTCCCTTGTTGGAGCAAGTATCAAACCTTGAGTAGCTTGGTGTGAAGGATCTATTTTATCTAAAAGAGGTAGGCCAAATGCAGCGGTTTTACCCGTTCCAGTTTGAGCCAATCCAATCATATCAGTTTCTTCTTCTATAAGGACAGGAATAGCTTGTTCCTGAATTTCGGTTGGTTTCTCAAAACCAAGTTCTCTCAAAGATTTCAAAATTTCTTCTGAAAGTCCTAGCTGTTTAAATGTTAACAAAGGTAAATTTATTAGTGAGGTGCAAAGGTAGGTTTAAATATCGGATTGTGCCGGATTATAAATGATGTTTCTTGAAGGGAGGCTTAAAGGGCGGAATTGTTTGTTTTCTAGTCGGAAAAACAAGGTTTTCTATGGCAAATTTGCTTTTTACAAAGGCATTTGGTGCTACTAATTTATCGAGAATATTGGATTCTAGGACGGAACCTAGTGGTATTTGCACTAAGATTTTTATAAATCTCGTTAATTTTTCACTAAAAAAGGGGGGATTTGATGGGCTAAATAGGTGAGTTTTAGCTTGATTTGAAAGAAAAAGGTTTGTTGAACATAGATCTAGTTTCTCTTTTTAGTGGCGCGCAGTCTACTCAATGTTTCTTGTGTCATGCCTAAATAGGAGGCAATGTCACCCAACGGTGCGGTCATTTCTATTTGAGGGTGATCTTTGATTAAGGAGTGATAGCGTTCTTCTGCTGATCTGAATTGTAGTGCAACCACTCTTTTTTGCAGTTGGAGCATGGCATTGGTTGCTTGCATTCGGCCAAAATGTTCAAAATCATGGTGTTTTGCACAGAGTGCATCTATATCTGCTTTTGTGGTGGTAAAAAGTAGCCCATCTTCCATTAATTCTATGTAGTGTTCACTTGGCAAGTCATTATAAAAACTTTGAAGCGCACATATAAAATCAAATTGAAATGAAAACCATTCGACTATCCGTTTACCATCTCTTAAATAGTAAGTTTTACAACTTCCATTAGTAATAAAATAAAGCTTATCTGATAATTGCCCTTCTTTCACCAAGACGTGACCCTTTTTAACATTTTCCACTTTTATGCATTGGGTCCAATCATCCATTGTTTGATCAGAGAGTGGGCAAAAATGTTGGTTAATACCTTCGATAACTTTCCGAACCATTTTTTTATTTTGGCGCTAAGTTATTAAAAGCTACCGTTTACCCCAACTGGATCTTCAAGAAAAGAGTTTAGGAAATTGATCATTTAACAATATTTAACCCGGTTTGACGCAGCAGCACGGTAGAACACTGTCGTTCTTTTACAATGAAGAATAGAAGTGCACAGTAGGTAGCTTATCTTCGATAAAATTGATCAAGTTTAGTTTTTAGGTAAAAAGATTCTTTTAAATCAGGGTACACTTCCTGTTAGTTTCAAAACAAAAATATCCTTTAGGCCAATGCTGTTGGAATAGGTATATCCTGTGATGTATATCGAACCATTTAGTTGGCAAGTTGAAATGGCCATGTCGTCTTTGTCTCCTCCATAAATCTTGCGCCATTTTTCAACTCCTTGTAAATCTGTTCCGATTATCAAAATATCTTCATCGAGCTTTTGAGAACCGGTTTCTCTGTAATCGATTTCAAGGAATTCTTTTTCGTTGGATTGCTTGAGTTGCCAGCCGATATTTAACAAGCTATCTTTAATGGAATCATTTATTTTGTCCGTTCTGATCCAATCTTTATCCTTCCACATATTGCCTCCAGCAATTACGATTGAATTTGAATTGTAAAAATGTCCGGTGGCTTTTAAACATTCATTTCTATCCAAATAAATTTGCTCCATAAGAAGTTCTCCGTTTTTAGAAAACTTAGTTAACCATAAAGCGACTTGATGTGCAGGTTTGTCATACTGTTCTCCAATGACAAAAAGATTGCCTTGATCATCTTCAATGACATCCAATAAATCATCACCACCGACTGCTCCAAAAGTTTTGGACCAAAGTTTTGTCCCAGTGGAATCCAATTTGCAAAGCCAGGCATCAGTGGCAAGATCTTTCTTAGCTTTTGTAAGTGAATGCCCAACCAAAATGATTCCATTGTCTTTTGTGAGCAGGACTTTGTTAGCGGATTCTCCTTTTTGAACCCAAATAGATCCATTCTTCAATTCTTGTAAAGACTCCGGGGAAAATTCTTCGCTAAAATATTTTTTCCAAATCACTTTACCATCCAAATCTAGTTTTATAAGCAAAGCTTGTGGAACGATTTTTAATTCCTCATTTACGACTTCTTTTTTGTCTTCGACACCAGCAAGGAGAATGAAATTGTCATTTGTTTTAACGATGCTTTTTGTATATACATTTGAAAGGTTGTTGTAGACGCGATCCCAAAGCAAAATTCCGTTTTTATCAATTCTTAATAACCAGCTATTTGTGGCTTTGTTGTTGACAGAAATGCTGGAAGTGATGAACCATTCACCATTGTCCAATTCGACAGCATCTAAACCGATTTCATTGTTTTCAGTACCATATGTTTTTTTCCAAATAAGATTGCCATTTGGATCTATTTTCATAATCAGTAAATCGAGGTCAAAGCGATCTTTTGGTTGTGTATAGCCAAGTACCAATAAATTGCCATCTGAAGTGGTTATGATATTTCGAGGTTCATCGTGTTTGGTATCGCCGAATTTTTTATCCCATTCAATTTCAGGGATTTGACCGTAAACTGCGCTTATGAAAAAGGAGATTACTATAAGAATGAAATGTGATTTAGACATGCTTATTTATGTTTGATTTGTAAGTCAAAATTAATCAATCATTAAGCGTTTATAATTGGAAAAATCGGAAATGAAAGAAAGATTTTTGAAGTATTGATTAGGAGTCATTCCTGCGAAAGATTTGAATTCTGCAATGAAATGAGACTCATCGTAAAAGCCCAATCGATTGGCGAATTGTGCTTTGTTTTCCTCTAAATGAGGAGGAGAAGAGAGGACCTTTTTAAAACGCATCATTCTTATAAATTGCTTAGGAGAAAGGCCTACGTTTTCGTTAAAAATATTCCGGAGTTGTCTACTGGAAATGTTGATTTTTTTACTGAGATTTTGAACAGTAATTTTACCTGCGGATTGTTCAATAATTTGAACTGCAGTGTCTAATCTGGTATTTGGAGGATTCATATTTTGTAAAAGGAACGTTTCTAACAATTGAATCCTTTGATCGAAGGAAACGCATTCGAATAATTGGTCTTCTAATTTGTAAATTTCTGAACCGAAAATATCAACTAAAGTAGCTGATGCACTTGCAATTTCGTCAATAGGAACGGAAGGTAAAAAATGGTGAAGACCACCGGGTTTAAAAACAACACAAAAAGTAAAAATATCTGGACTTATACTGACGAAATTTGGTTCTTGAATGAGCCCCCAAATCCTTGAGCAATTGTTGTGAATAAGCGTATTTTTTGTGCTAATGTCGGTGTGCCCACCAAGTAGAAAAACCATTCCTACTTTGCCTTCTGGAAGCGATATGAATTTTTTGCCTACGGTGCCATCTCCTTGCATCGAATTGTAATATTCGATATAAGGACTTAATAAAGGGTGCAATGGTTTGAATTCGAAATAATTCATTTCCTCAAGTTAGGAAAAAGGAAGGCTTAATGAAATTTAATCTATGGATTATTAATTGCGCTTTTAGGTATAAGTGAACCTGTTTTATTTTAAGCGAGCTCTATTCTATTTTGATTATAAATTTCTTTGCCTATTTCGTTTAACTTGGCGATTAATGCTTTACTGCCATTCTCCATAATGATTTTTCTTTCCAATTCAGTGATTGGTACCATCCAATAAAAGTTAATTTTCGCTCCTTTGTAATTCGGAAGATTTATTTTCGGTAGGATATTTAGTTGGTTGGTAAGCAGCACAGAGGTGAAGCGTTCGTCAATTGGGAGGTCTATGCCAATGGTGTGGCCTTCTGCTAAGAAAGTGATTTGGTCCCAAGGTAGAGATGCCTGCCCACTGATATAATTAGCTATTCCTTGAATTTCTTCTTCGTTGCAATTTGCATTAAGGATTAAGCCGAGTTCTATTCGATGATGTTCAAATCGATTTTCAAAGTATTGTTCTACAAGGGGTTGTGGTATCAAAGACAAGCCGATTGTTGCGAATACAATTTGATGTTCTCCTTTGCGAAGATATAAACCTTTTGGCGGCCAATGACCACCATCAATTGCATAATAGCCATCCTGCTCTCCAAGTAATTCCTGATAGTATTCCAGTAGTTCAACTTGTTTTATTTGAAAAGGATTTGGTTCAGAATCCCATTCTTGGATTGATGATTTTGCAGCGTTTAATCTATTGAGTAAATCATTTTCTGGATTGATTTCCCAAGCAAAAGGTCCTTGTCCTTTGGCTTCATTTGAATAGCCAAAAAATCCGTTTTGGCCACTCCAAGATGGAATGATTGCTAGTAATTGATCTCCTTCATAAAGTGCTGCAGCATTGCCTTCTTCTAACCATAGAACAGAGAGATCATTGGCGACAAGTGGTTTTTGAGTTGCTGAAGACTTACAGAATCTGCTGGTTTGCATTGGTGGTAAACCTTGCGAAATTTCACTTTCCACAATGAATTCTGGTGCATCTTGAAGGTTGCGAATCCAACAAGATTTCATTCCGAAATTGGTGCTTTCAGCACCAATGAGGTAAAAATGAGCGACGCGGTTGTCTTGCTCTACAATTGCAGTAATAGGAGATAGTGGACTTTCGTCTTCTAGTAATTTCTTCAATTGATTTTCACCTTCTTTTTCGCTTTCCTGTGAAAATAATTTTTTCCAAAATTTCATTCTTTACTGATTGCTTAGTTTGTTGAAAAGCTTGTCCAAATCTGACCTATTGAACAATTTGCCGTCTTTAAATACGGATTCTATTTTTGTAGTGTTGCGAATATCCTCAAGTGGATTGTCATTTAATAAAACTAAATCAGCGAGCATTCCTTCCTTGACTAAACCGATTTGATCCTCCATTTCAAAGTAAATTGCGGGATTTAGAGTAGCTGCTTTTAGTACTTCTAGAGGAGACATACCTGCTTTTACCAATAAAAAGAGCTCTTCGTGCAAGCTCAAACCAGGCGTTAAGAAGAAGATTGGGCAATCTGTGCCTGCCATTATTTCAACTTTGGCATCATGCAGGTCCTTTACCATCTTGTTCATCCAATTTGAATATTTTATTCGATCTTCTGTTGGTGGTAACTTCATAACGCTTTTGGCTCCATCGGACCATTGTTGGCCAATAGAATCGGGAAGGTAAGCAAAGCTTGCTTGCCAGTCTTCTCTTCCAAAAGGACGATGTGTTGCTCCTGTCATTATACTTAAAGTAGGTATTTGCCAAGTTTGATTTTTAGCTAAAACAGCGAGGACTTTTTTTGTGACTTCTGGGTCTGCCTTTTCTATGGCTTCTCTTCTTTGTGCACTATGGATATTGGAACGGAGCACACCTCCTTCTTTCAATTTTCCTTCTTTTAACAATTTTTTTCTTATAGCCAATAATTCTTCCCAATTGCTGGCAGTAGACATTTCAAGGTTACGCAAATGTTCCATGCTGTTCAATCCAGCATTAGAAGCAGAAATAACATCCATGCTTAATGGTACATGACCCGTAACTTTTAGATTTTTCTCTTTTGCAATTTTTGCGATTGCGGAGAATTGTTCAGGAGAAAGCATTTCATAGGCCTTCAGTAAATCAACACCAATTTTATCTAATTCCTCTACTTTGTTTATTGCACTTTCAACGTCTGTTAACTCTACAGAAAGGACTGGACGGGAAGGTGTACTGCCGTCATATACGTTTGGAGTACCATCTAAAAGTGGACCAGCTATTTTTACACGTGGAGCATTTTTCGGATCAGCGTCTGCTTGGTCTTTCCATTTTTTTACAAAGCCAATTTTTCCACCAGTATCTCTCACACTTGTAACACCATGCGCTAGAAATAAATCAAACATAGATGGAGCCAAACCTTCAATGTATGCGAAGTGAATATGGGCATCCCAAAGTCCAGGGATTAAATATTTGCCTGTTCCGTCTATAAATGTGCTATTGCCCGTAAGATTCACCTTTTTTGTCTCCTGTATCCTTACAATCTTGTTGTCCTGGATTATGACTGATTGATTTTCTTTTAATCCGCTTTCTGCATCAATGGTAGTGATATTGTTGATGCAAGTGCTGTTTTCAAAAGTTTCTATATCAGAACAGCTTGCGAAAAGAATAAGAATGAAAAATAGGTGTAGGTCTCTCATGATTTTGTTTTGTCGGTGTTTTCTAATTCTAATTTGAAAAGTCAATCAAAATACATAAAATTGTCCTGATTCTTCAGAATCATATTACTTGTAAATAAATAGAGCGCGCAAAAAATCTATTTCACTCAAGAGCTTTAAACTGACTATTCTACGTTAGGTATTGAAAAAAACCTATTAGAATCTTTGTGTATCTGATATTTATATTATTTTACAGCTGAATTTTAAACAAAATTGCCTTTTTAGGCATTAGATTGTTTTAAAGTATATCTATCTAAACCATTAAATTTAAAGACATTATGACAATTGAAGACACGCTTCAAAGATTGGAAACTGGAAATGCTCGATTTGTTGAAGACAAATTGGATGGACAATTACAAGATAGTTCTCGAAGATCATCTTTGACAGGAGGACAAGAGCCTTATGCAATAGTATTAAGTTGTGCGGATAGCCGAGTGGTACCTGAATTGGCATTTGATACTGGCTTAGGTGAATTATTTGTAGTGCGCGTTGCAGGGAACGTAGCGAACAATTCTTCTATCGCAAGTATGGAATATGCAGTCGCCCATTGTGGTTCGAAAGTTATTGTGGTGATGGGACATCAAAGTTGCGGTGCAGTCACAGCAGCAAAAGCTGGAGGTGATAATGGACACAACTTAAACCATTTATTGTCTCACATTACGCCAGCGTTGGCAGCAGCAGACTCAGATGCATCTATCAATGATATTGTAAAAATAAATGCTAAGCTAACTGCGCAAGAATTGCTGAATAGATCTAGTATCATAGGTGATGCAGTGAAAGCAGGGACAGTGAAAGTTGTACCAGCGTACTATAACTTGGATTCAGGTAAAGTTGATTTTCTGGCTTAAGAATTAGTGCGATTGAAATAAAAAGGCATTTAGCAAATGAGATTGCTAAATGCCTTTTTTTATCCAGTTAGCTTAATTCATCAAAACCAGTATCAATAACAATCGCTTTTGCAAGTTCTTCATCCGTTGGATTATGAAACTCATTCTCCATAAAATCAAAGATCGCTGGAGTCACTTCAAATGAGAAAGTTTCTCCTTTATTGATGTTTCTTTCTAATACTCGTTTGCGTCTAATCGAATGTGGTGCATTGACAAAATGCAATTGTGTCGAGAAGCCTCTTTCTTCTGCTAAAGATTGAAATAATTTCCTTTTTGCTACTTTTGTAAATCCAAGATCAAGAACAACATTACAACCACAGCTAGCCATTTTCTCTGAAGTTGACCAAATTTGTTTTTCACATCTTTCGACTCTTTCCATGATCCAATTAAAATTCATAGGTTTGGGTAAATCTTCTCCGTACAGTTTCCACATCCAATCGTCAATTGACAAATGAACACCTTTTATTTCTTCTGAAAGCTTCTTGGAATAGGTAGATTTTCCAGAGCCTTGTGGACCAAAAACAATATGTATTTTACTCATTTGGTATTTTGTATTTTAACAAATATAAAGCTTTCAACAGCTCAATCTCATGCATTCTTTCGACTTATTACCAACAAAAATTCAGGTAAACCTTTCATCGGTGCCATTTCCCAATCTTCATATCCATCGCCATATTCATGCACTTCTTGAATACTACAATTTGATTGAATCATTGTGTTAATGATGTCCGAAAGCGTCCAGTGGAATTCAAAAGACTCTAGGCTTCCTTCCTTGTGATAGAGAACATCATCGTTATAATTGAATTTGAAAGGACCACGGTTGAAATAGTTGTAGCCTACTATAAGTTGCTCTTTAGAACCTTCCCAAACTCTGCGAAATGGATGGTATTCATCAACAATAAAATGACCTCCTTTTTTTAGAATTCTGGATGATTCAGAATAGTAAGCATTAAGGTCAGAGACCCAAACGGCTACATGACCACCGGTGTAAACCAAGTCGAAACTTTCGTCTTCGAGTTTATTGAGTTTAGCAACATCTTGCTGTATAAAATCAATTTCAAGATTCAAGATTTTTGCACGTTCTGCAGCAACGTCTAATTGTTTTTGAGAAATATCTACTGAAGTAACTTTTGCTCCCATGCCTGCGAAAGCGAACACGGCTTCGTTGTCGCCGCTGCCAAGAACACAGACTTTTTTATCTTTCAGCTCTTTAAAATGGGGGAGTAGCTGTTCGGAGAAAACCAGAGAAGGGTCTTTATGGCATTCTTTCCAGATCCCTCGGCTATCAGCTGCCAAAGCCCAATTATTTGCAGAAGCGTTCCAGCGAACTTTATTCGCATCGTGTGCTGGATAAGATTTGTTTTCCATTTTTATGTCTTTAGCTACAACAACCAGACTAAAATAGAAATGGTTCCATCTGTAAATTATTTGAGGAATCGCTTTTTGTATTACTGTTCAGTTGGGATGCTCACTTTAAATGAAGTCAAGCCATTACGGAAGGATTCCACTTCTATTGTGCCTTCATGCCTTGCCACTAAATCGTTGCAAAGAGACAAGCCAAAACCGGTACCTTTTTCACCAACAGTCCCTGGTTCTGAACGAAGAAACTGAGAATTGAAAAGTTTTTTTGAAAGTTCTTTTGGGATGAATATTCCTTTATTTTGGATTTCGAAATGAGTTGATTTGCCACCATTACTACTGAGTACTTTTACTTCATTTTCTAATGAAGAATACTTAATCGCATTGTGGACTAGATTTCTGAAAACCGTTGTTAACATTTGATAGTCACCAAAGACTTTTACATTTTGAACACCTTCATAGGACAATTTGACTCTTTTTGAATCTGCGTAAGTCTGCAAAGAATCAAATACTTCTGTAATTATTTCTTTGCAACCGTGGCTACTTGGTTTATAATGCAACTCGCCTCTTTGCTGCTGCGTCCAGCCCAATAAGTTTTCCAATAAATTGCTCAAGTTTTCGGCAGATTCTTCTACATAATTTGCAAGTTCGACAACCCGCTCGTCCTGCTTCTTTTTAATTAGATAATTTATTTTACCAGCTATTCCTCTAAATGCCAATACGGGATCTCTTAAATCGTGGGCTATGATGGCATATAGTTTGTCTTTTGTGGCATTGAGCTGTAATAAATCTTCTTTTTGATTTTCAATTATAGCGGTACGTTCCGTGACTATTTTTTCTAACTTATTCTTTTCTTTTTCAAGATAAAAAACTCTTAGTTTTACAAAGCCATAGCCAAAACCGAATAAAAGCAGTACTCCAATTATTCTCCAAAAAGTTTTGGCGTAAAAAGGACGCTTTACTTTCAAGGGAATAGATAAAGTGCTGGTAGACCATTCTGAGTTTGCGTTTCGACCTTTAATATTTAGTGTATAAGATCCGTAAGGAAGCTGATTGATTCTGACGTAATTCTCGTCTACAAAATTCCAGTTTTTATCTAATCCTTCAATTTGATAAGCATAGCTATTCTTATCGCTAGATTCAAAGTTTAATAAAGAGAATTCCAATCTAAACGATTTACCATCAGAATCTAATTCAATTTTTTGATTCTTATTCAGGATAGAAAGTTTATCTACTAAGAGACCTGTGTCATTATCAAATTCTTCATAAGAAATGACTCTTAATGGATTGTCTTCATTAAAGTATTCGTCAATATTACTGGGGTCAAAAACAGTAACACCATTTAATCCACCAAAGTAAAGGCGACCTTCAGAATCTTGAAAATGAGAAGCTCTGTTGAATTCATTGTGGGTTAGTCCATCCGATTCCCAAAATATCTGTACATCTTCAGTTGATAATTGAAAACGGATTAATCCATAGTAACTTGGGATCCAAAGGAATCCATTCTCATCGGGATAGATTGCAATGAGGTTATTGCTACTGAATCCATTTTGTTTGGTAAAAGATTTAAGAATTTTCCCTGAGGAGTCAATTTTGATCATTCCTGAACCATCGGTAGCCAACCAAATATTATTTGATTCATCAATGTAAAAGTGATTGATTGAATAAGATTGAGTTTCAGAAAAAATAGTAATTTTTTCACTATCTAAATCAATAGAATATAGACCTTTTGAGGTTCCAATCAATAATGAGTTTTCCAATTTTTGAAAATACCAGATGAAAGAATTGTCCAACTGGGTATTGGTTTTGAATTTTGAAATACACTTGTCTTCATTTAACCATGCTAATCCGTTGGATGATCCAATCCAATGCCTTCCTTCATCATCTCGAAAGGAATTAAAGATGACGGAATTAGCTGGGATTAAGTCATCTCCATTTTCACAAATCGAGTACTTTTTTAAAATGGTACCTATCTTGTCAATTTCTGAAAGGATACGACTGACACCTGCAAATATCTGGTCATTATTCGTTATGTGAAATGACCAAATGTTGGATAAGTTTTTCTTTTGCTTTACAACTAATTTCTTTTTATCAATTGACATTATACCACTGTAAGTTCCTGTGAGTACGGTTGATGAATCAATCTCTATTATGCCACGGGTACTTATGTTATTGTTTAGGACTTTAGAGAAAGGAGAAGCTTTTATCATCAGTAAATAGAAGCCATTCTCAGTAGCAATCCAAACCTTGTCATTTTTGTCAATGAAAAAGTTTTTTATGGTGTATTTTTGGAAATTTTCTTTAATAATTGCGTTAAGGTCTGTAGTGGGTTGTTGCTCGTGATGAAAATTAACCAACTCTTTATGAGTAAAAAGAAGTACTTCGTTTTTGGAAGAAATATATGGAGTTACAGTTTGCCTGTAATGGGAAGGTCTTGATTTAGTATATTTATCAAGTTTTTGTTCTATGTCTGGAAAGTTTAATTTTTGGAAAACATGCTCAGATTCAGCTTTAGAAAGAATTTGAAGAGGGTCTGTATTCCATGAAAGACAAAAGATATAAGCTAGCCCTTTATTATTTATACCAAACTTGTGTACTGTTCCAGGAAGAGCTTGGCGAGATAATTCTTTTCCATCACTATTGAAATGAATAAAAGTATCTGTATATATACAGGAAGCATTGTTGTTTTTATCAACACTGACAAGGTGTGTTGAAATGAGATCCTCCACTGGATTAATAGTGGCTACTAATTTGAACTCGGAATCAAAATTATAGATTTTACCCGAGGTAAGTAATAGATAAAACCCTTTTGTAGTTTTTAAAATAGACTGAATTGAAGAAGAAGAAAAGGGCATTTTTTCTCCGAAATATTCATCGATAGAAACCGACTTTAAATCCCGAGTGATTAAGTAAAGCCATTGGTGTTTTCTTTCGAGAATATCTTTACATAACCATATATTTCCTTCGTTGTCTTGAACGGCGTTATTGAATTTATCAGAATCAAAATTACTATTTAGTTTATTGAAAACTTGAAAATGATTCCCATCAAAACGATTTACTCCTTTATTGGTAAGGACCCAAATAAATCCATCTCGATCTTGAAAAATACTATTTACAAATCGATCAGATAGCCCATCTTCAACATTAAATTTCTCTATTTTTATAAGTTGGTTTTGTGCACTATTTGTGCTTGGAAATGTGCAAAAGAAAAAGAGACAAAAGAATAGAGTATTCAGTCGTAAGTATGAAATGAATGAAGAGAAACTAAATTTGAATTCTAGTAACATCCTACAAGATAAGGAATTGGACAAAATTATAGTTTAATTCGCTGGTTTATAAGCAAAATAACTCAATAGTGTGCAAACTTATAATTACAGTTTTCTAATTTGTTTCATAATTAAACTGCGGTAGGTTTTGCCAATTGGTAAATATTGGTTGGAAATAAATACTCTGTTATCCACGGCATCAATCTTTTCAATCAATTGACTTTGAACAGCATGTCTTTGGTGGATTCTAATAAATTGAGGACTAGGAAGTAGTTTAATCAAATTGACCAATGAAATTTTAATGGCGTATTTTTTACTCTCCTTTAAAATGATGTCACAATAATTGCCATCAGATTGGACACTGCTGATATCACAAACTCTTATTTTGGTTAAAATCCCATTGTGCTTAACGTAAAAGAAATCTTCGAATGAAAAGGATTCACTTAAGGTGGTTTCCTCGGCATTTTCGCTATTGATCAACATGCCTGAAAATGCGGTGTCAATGCAACTTCGTAAGGTTAGTTTATCAAAAGGTTTAACCAAATAAGCAACAGGCTTAAGTTTCTTAGCTTGTTCATAAAAATGATCATCTCTATATTGAGTGATGAAAATAACAGCAATGGATAGACCTTTGACCGCATTGATAAGGTCAATGCCTGTCATCTCTCCTTTGAGACTTAAATCTGAGATTATAAGATCTGGTTTTGATTCCTTGATGATTTGGAGAGCCTCTTTGCCATTGTCTACTATTCCTGCAACACCGTAGCCGAGTTCATCGAGAATCATCTCAATGTCCAATGCGAAGGAGACATTGTCTTCGACAAGTAAA
>CALIAG010000450.1 GCA_938041325.1 uncultured Saprospiraceae bacterium
TTTCCTACATTAGAATTTGAACAAGATCCATTTACTGCATCAATAATTCAGGTTTATCAAATATGAAAATTAAACTCGCTACGGAAAAAGACGCAAAACGAATTAGCTATCTAATTCACAAAAGCACAGACGCGAATCCTAACCAGTATACTAAAAAACAAATAGCAGCCTGGAAGAAATATACAACTCCATCTAAAATAAAAAGACAAATAAATGATCGTCTAATTTTTTGTGCATTCAAAAACAATAAATTGATCGGAACCGTTGCACTTCAAGGCAATTTTGTTGTAGGATTTTACGTAGGTTATTCAATACGAAAAAGTGGTATCGGGACAAAATTATTAAATCACTTGGAAGAATATGCGAAACAGAATAAAATCAAAAAATTATATTTAACTTCGACGCCATCAGCTTTTGAATTTTACAAGAAAAGAGGATTTACAGCAAAAAGAAAGGTAATAATAGAAATATTTGGAGTTGACTACGAAGAGGTGGAGATGGAAAAGGTACTTTAAAATTACAGTGCTCAAAAAATTATACGAGCCAATAAAGCAGAATAGAAATAAGCTATGGATAAATACGAATGTAAGATTTGCGGAGAAGAGCACAACATTTTCAAAGCGATCAAAAGTCCAACACCACAAAGGATTCTTGAGATCAAAGAATCAGAATTACAACAAAGAGTAAAGAAGATCAACAATAGTTTTATCATCGATGATGAAACTTTTCTTTTGTTAGGAGACATCTTTATTTCCAAAAAAGATACAGAAGAACCCTTTTTCATTTGGCCGGTTTGGGTTTCCATATCTTTGGCAGATTTTAAATCTAAAGCTGAAGAATTAAAAGAAAAAAAGAATGTCGAATTCAATGGATATCTCGAAACAGCAATCCCATTTTACAAAAAAGCAAAAGGACTGAAAGTCAAAACCATTGTTAATATTAGTTATGATTATGCGGTAATTAAGATTAAAGAAGGCAGCCAATTAAAAAAAGACCAATCTGAAAAGATTACAGAAAAACGAGTTCTTGAGATAATGGAATTCTTTTACCATCCTCCTGGTTAAATTTATTCCAATTGCAAACCGTAAGATTAAAAAGTTATTGATGAATTAAAAAGTCTACATTGCCAATATTAGAAATGATTCTGCTTACTTTACAGAAATACCAAATCGTATGACACCAGAAGAATTCATAAGAGCTTATGAAGCCGCTTTAGGTACACAAGATTGGAAAGTCATTGATCCGTTGATCGCTAACAATGCAAGTGTAACTTTTTCTGATGGAACTGTACACGCAGGAAAAGCTAAAGTACAAGCCGCATTTGAAAATAATTTCACCAAAATAAAAAGTGAAAAATATTCAATCGACAATGTTGTTTGGTTACGGAAAAAAGAAATTTATGCCGTCTATCTATTTGAATACAAATGGACAGGAATCGTTAATGGTACTTCCATGTCAGGTGGTGGAATTGGTACTTCTGTGATAATAAATGAAAATGGAAATTGGAAATTGCTCACAGAACATTTGGGAAGAAAAGCGAAGTAAAGGATTGATTTAAAATCGCCCACAATTCTATATGGCATCATTTTTTAGTCTTATGAATTAAGATTATTTTTACAATCAATCTATTGCACGAACAATCATAAATATCTTTTTTATGAAAGAACAGCAATTCATCTTTTGGCAAAAGTGGTTGACCTACGCAAATGTCATGACTATCCTTGTTGGAATATTAGTTGCCTTTGCTGGAAACTCTTTTGTATTTGAAATACATAATGACTACACCAGAGAAGTTTTTTTCAATGGCACAGAATTCTCTCCTGAAATCTTGAATTTTAAAAACTGGCTTTTTGGTATTATCGGTGGATCCATTGTTGGTTTTCATGTTTTAATGATTCTTATTTCTGAAAACGCCTTTAAGAAAAAAGAACCTTGGGCTTACAAAGCAATGTGGCTGGGTTTATTGATTTGGTTTTTTATAGACAGTGGAATTTCACTTTATTATGGAGCAATCCACAACGTCGTTTTAATAAACCTCGCAGCATTGATTCTCATTGGTTTACCATTAATTATGACAAGAAAAGCTTTTTAACAACTTCAATAAGAAGCTGAGTGAAAAATATTAAATCATGTACAGATTTATAATCGCATTAATATTTTTAAGTTTTATAAGTTGTCAAGATGATGATGACATCCCCAACCCTACTCCTAGTCCATTAACAGGCTTGCTTAAAAACAAGCAATTGGAGAGCAATGGAATCGAAAGAGAATACCATTTGTTTGTTCCGGATAACTACTCCAATCAACCTTTGGTCGTTCTATTACATGGAAACAGAAGCAGCCACGATGACATAATAGGTGAAGACGACATCACTGCTCCTTTTAAAGTCTGGTTATCCAAAGCAGAACAAGATGATTTTTTGGTCTTAATTCCAAATGGCACATTAGGCAGCAACAATAGACGAGGTTGGAATGATTGTCGAACGGATGCAGTCAACAATCCTATTGCGAATGATGTCTTGTTTATTGAAGACCTTTTAGATAGTCTAGAAAATGAGTACAATTTTGACAATGACAAAGTATATGTTGCAGGTATTTCCAATGGTGGTCAACTGGCTTTTCGTTTAACACAAGAAATACCAGATAGGATAACTGCATTCGCTTCGGTAGCAGCTTCTATTCCCGAAAACTCTGCATGTTCCGAAAGTACCGTTCCTATTTCTGCATTATTTATGAATGGGACGGACGATCCTATATTGCCGTATTTCGGAGGCGAAATGGCTTCCAATAGAGGCACCGTTTTATCGACCCAACAAAGCGTCAATTATTGGACAACAAGAAACGGCATCTCAACGTCTCCAATCATTGAAAATTTTCCGGATATTAACACTACAGATGATTGCACTGTCATTAAATCTCTTTATCAAAACGGAGACAACAATACTGAAGTGGCACATTACGAAATAGTAGGCGGCGGCCATACAGAACCTAGCATTCAAGAAAGGTACAGCAATGTATTTTTAATTTGGGTTGGAAAACAGAACGGTGATATTGAAATGGCAGATGAAATTTGGAATTTCTTTAAGGACAAATCCAAGTAAAGTTCCTTTTTTTAAAAGAGTTAAATATTCAAAAAATGTAGGCAGAAAGTCGTAAAACAATTATCTTAAGATCTGTCGGATATGTGCAATCGTTCCATGCGCTGACCGTTTTGACTGTTAAAATATATAATGCTAAAAAAAACTATCACTCTGTTGATATGCCTATTCATCTGCGAATTGGCATGTGGTCAAGCTGATGAAGCTGTGGCTAGAACATCCTTTCTTCAATATGATATTCAAATAAATAAGACTCGATTACAAGATGACATCTTATCTCAATTAAATTATGGAGGTATTGGACTTTCGCAAAGTTTGACTTACCAATCTATCAATCAAAAGACCGCTCATCTCGCCAGTATAAATTACGAAAACGCAAAGTTGTCAAATAACTCGAATGTAAATTCAATCGACGCTCAAGCTGCTAGTTTAATTTATAAATACCGAAAAGACTTAAAGAAAAAACTGCCTTTCGATTCTAATTTATATTTAGGAGCTTATTTAAAAGGCAAAGGTTTTGCGAGAGACAAACGGATCTTTATCGATAATTTTTCTTATTCCAAAAATACCGGAGAATGGTTTGTGAGTACTGGACTTAGTGTTTTATTGGACAAACAATTTTCCGATAATCATCGATTTATGGCAGAGTTCGATATCGCTTTGCTGTCTTATTTGACTGGCGCAAACGAAGTGGTAGGAATTCAATTTGCAGATAAATTATTTGACTATAACTTTGGTTTAAATTATGAATTTTCATCAAAAAATAATTTTTCTTTCCTAGCTGGTTATAACTTTTATTTGCACAATTATGCTCAAAAAACAGTCCGCATTAAATACGCAAATCATTCCTTATTATTGGGCCTTCGATTTAATTTAATTAAGCAATGAAATACTCTTTCCTAATTGTACTTGCCACTTTTATGTCTTGCGAATCAATTGTATTTGAAAAAGATTTAGCAAACACTTACGTGAATAACTTTGATGTTTTCTGGAATGATTTTGACCAACATTATTCCTTTTTCGAACAAAAACAAATAGACTGGGACGCCGTTTACAATGAATACAAAAGCCAAGTTGAGCGTATTAATTCCGACACAGAATTCTATGACTTATTAGAAGAAATTATTCTTTCGTTGGAAGATGGCCATAGCAATTTATATGCTTTGGGAAAGGTAGCAGCTTTTGATTACACAACAGGTTTTCCTGAAAACAATCCACAATTCGCAGAAGATTATATTGACAATATTAAAATTCCGAATGCCAGTCTAACCTATGGTGACATCAAGAATTCTGATTTGGGATATCTACGAATAAATACTTTTAGCGGAAACAGATCCAATTACGAAGCCATCGAAGCCATCCTTCCATGGATGGAAAATAAGGGTGCTTTAATAATAGACGTGAGAGACAATGGCGGAGGCAGCGATTTGAATGCTGCACAAATAAATTCGAGGTTTGCTAGTTCTAATGAAGTCTACAGAAAAGTAAAATATCGACGAGGGTCAGCGCATTCGGATTTTACAGACTGGATCGAATCTTCAGTAAATCCTGCTGAAAAAACCTTCACAAAACCCATCGCTCTTTTAACCAATCGCAGCTGTTACAGTGCAACCGAAGGCTTCATCGCTTCTCTAAAAGTATTTGACCATGTTTCTACAGTCGGTGGAACAACTGGCGGAGGTACTGGAAACCCAATCTTCAGAGAATTGCCAAATGGATGGAACTTTAGATTATCTAACTGGGTCGTTGACTACACCGCTTTTGGAATAGTCGAAGAAATTGGAATGACGCCTGATTTCGTAGTAGA
>CALIAG010000451.1 GCA_938041325.1 uncultured Saprospiraceae bacterium
GCGCTTAGTTTTAATCTTTGAAGCATTGTTACAAAGGTGTCGCTCCTCTGGAGCTTTTCGTTCTATCCTGTATCAGATACAATATAGAAGCGGTAGTTTACTAAACTTCTATTCTAACTTTATTCATGACAGAAATGAAAATTTACTAAACTGCTATTCTAATAGCACGGAAAGTTTAGTAAACTTAAAGGAAGATCATAGAGATCCTTTTCAAAAAAGATTTGCAGTTTCTTTGACTGTAAATCTTTTTTAGGTTTCGCACCTACGGCGCTTAGTTTTAATCTTTATAGCATTGTTACAAAGGTGTCGCTCCTCTGGAGCTTTTATTCTGTTCCCAACAAAAAAAATGTGGAGCCGCCATTACAGCAACTCCACATTTATCTATTATTTTTCTATCTAAACAATTTGAATTTAAAATTCAATAAGTCTTATCTGATAGCTAATTTTTCTGTTTTTACAATTTGACCATCTAAGCTTAACAACAAGAAGTAGTTTCCTGCAGCCATTTTAGACAATTGAATTGATTCATTGTAAACACCAGCGTTCAAGTCACCCAAGCTTACTTGCTGAGCAGTTTGTCCTAATGCATTTACAATTGTAAGCGTTGCTCTTCCACTTGTAGGAATATCAAAATTCACATTCAATGTTTCAGATACTGGATTTGGGAAAGTTACCAATTGAACTTTTGCCAATTCGGCTTCGTTCAATGAAGTTGTACTTGCATTTCTCAAATCATCAAAGTAAAATGTTTCTCCCATTCCCATCGTTCCAAAATCAGGGAAAAGTACCATTTGATCGTATCCAACAGATGTATCCCAATTTGGAGCTGTAGCCATATCAAAAGTCACAACTTCCCAAGCACTTGCTCCAACAGATGGAACAGCTAATTCAGAGAATACAGATGGATTTCCGTCTCCGTCTGGAGGAGAATCTCTATCTTCTATTTTCAATTGTATTGGAGTTCCAGCTCTTGGAGACCAAACCATCACAGTAAAAACTGAGCTCGTACTGATATCAAGTTCTTCATATACTGGCATTGCAACTCCTGCCCAAGTTTGAGCTCCAGCTGTTTTCTCAACACTCATTACCATAGCCGATGTGTTTGCACCTGAAGCGTCAGGATTAGCAATAACTTCTACTGGAATTGCGCTAAATGCCGCATCTCCAAAACCAAAGGTTTCATAAGCAATTGAAGCGTCTTCAAAATCCAAAGGCAATACTTGTCCAACTTCTGGTCCAGCTACTGCAGATTCGACGTCATCATAGTAAAAAACTTCACCAGCACCTGCATTTCCAAAATCAGGAAAAACAATCGCTTGATTGTAGTTGTGATCTGCAGAGTATCCAGCAAATTCTGACATGTCATAAGTCAAAACTTCCCAAGCACTTGCAGTACTTGTGTTTCTGATTACTTCAGTAATGATAGATGGGTTTCCGTTTGCATCTGGAGGTGAAGTGGTGTCTTCAAATTTTAATAAAACAGGAACATCAGCTCTTGGAGACCAAATCTTCACTCTGAACATAGGTCCTGCGCTTAAATCAATTGTTTCCATTAATGGAACACCTACACCAGCCCAAGTTTCAGCGCCCATTGCTTTGGTAACTTGTACAACCTTTGCAGAAGTATTTTCACCTGAAGCATCTGGATTATCGATAATTTCTGGAGTTGCTTCTCCGAATCCAAAGATCATGTAATCAATACTTGTATCTTCAAAATCCAAAGGAAGGCTTTGTGCTGTTATTTGTCCTGCATTAAGCAAGAAAAGGCAGAATAAGAGCGAAACGAATTTAGGTAATGTTTTAATCATAAGTAATATTTTTTTTATTAAGAAAGATTTTAATAGCTTATTACAAAACAGGACAGCATAATTACTAGAAAGTTCACCAAATTTCTAAATTTTTACTACTATTTCACCACTCATCAATATATAACAAGCGTTTTTTCAAAAAACGAAGTATATATGACGTAAAAATGAAGTATTCCCACACTTCTTACTTGAAAATTTGAAAAGTTAGAATTTCATCATGAATTCAGTCAGATTCTGGTCTTTATCGAGCATGATTTTCTTTCTAAGTCGATACCGGCTGGCTTCTACTCCCCTCGTACTGATACTCATGAGGGTAGCGATTTCTTTGGTGGACAAATTCATCCGAAGGTAGGTACAAAGTTTGAGATCCTTGGGTGTTAAAGTCGGATACTTCTTGTTGAGTCTATTGTAAAAGTCTCCATGGAGCTGATTGAAATGGAGCATAAACTGCTTCCAGCCATCATCGACGACCTCGTCCATTTGGAGCATATTTATCAATTTTTGGATTTTCTTATTGAAATTTTGATCCTTGTTGTCCGCTTTTAATTCTGAAAGCTTTTCTTTAATCTGATCAATCATTTCATTTTTCTGGACCAAATGCATGGTTGTTGAAATCAATTCCCGTTGCTTGTACTCCGATTCTGCTTGTCTTTTCTCCTCTTCCAGCTTGCCAATCTTTTGTGCGGACACCTTTATGGTCTCATCTCTATCCTTTTTTAAACCGTAGTATTTCTTTTGATATTTATTAATGATCCAATACAATATTGAGCCGAAAAGGAAAAGATAAAGTAAGAATGCCAAAGGGCTTTTATACCAAGGTCTCTCTATATTAAAACTATATTCCAACCCCGGACTTTCGACATTATACCGATTGATTCCTTTTACTTTGAATGTATAATTTCCATGCCCCAGGTTGGTATAATCCTTTGACATCGCATGCGTCCAATTGGACCATTCCGTTTCTAATCCTTCTAACTTATAACTGTACTGGACATGATTGGTCGTAGAATATTCAATTCCTGAAAATTTAAATCTGAATGCATTTTCATCGGCCTTAAATTCTGGGACATCGGTGTGATTTAATTGGAAACCTGCAAAGACAAGACTGTCATTGTTCCCCAAAAGGCGAACTTCATTTAGCATCAATTCAAAATTGGTGTTCACCGATTCGTCAAAGGAAGGATTATAATGGAGAAAACCATTGTCTGTTGTGATAAAAATATTTTTTTCATCGTAAGAATAAATAGATTCGAATCCAGAATTCAATTGGTATTTAAAATAGGGGTAAACTATCTTTTGAAATAATCCATTTTCATCTTTTTTCAAAAACCCCAAATTGTCATTGGTCATAAACCAGATATCTCCGTTTGCCACTTCTTGCAATCTTCTGATTTTAACATTGGGTGTAAATAGTTTATTAAATAGCTCGTAAGATTCAAATGATTCCGTTTCATAATTGAATAAAAAGGAACCGCGTTCTCCACAAAAAACGATCTCGTCATTAATTTTGAAAAGATGGTTTAATATGTCAGATGGCAATCCTGAGTTCTTTCCATATTTGACGGTCTCTAGTTTTGTTAACGATTCGTTCAAATTGATTTTAAAAATCCCTTTATAAGGATGAGCCATCCAAATATTACCAAATTTATCTTGCTCAACAAAACGACTGGATTCATTCCAATCTTCAAAATCATTTAGATGCGTCCATTCTTCGTTTTCGTTTTTGAAAAGACTGAAATTCTTATAGGTCCCTGCAATAGCGTAGTCTGGATTTGATTTTAATTTTGCTGCATTCCAAACTCCTGAAGCATTGTAAATGAGTTCTGCGGAATTCCCTTCTACCAGATAACAACCATCGTTATGACCTAAAAATAAATCATCTCCTACGATGTCTAATCCCCAATTTTGTCCTTTTGTATTTTTGACTAATTTGAATTCTGCTGTTTCAAAAGGATCATAAAATGTTTTCCATTCTTTTACATACAACCCATTGTTTGATCCGAAGTAAATGTTTCCTTTGTGAATCTTAGCTGTAAAACCCGCCCCTTCCGATTCTCCATCAGGATATATTTTTGAAAAGGGAGAATTCAATTCTATCTGATTAATTCCAAAATCACTTCCAACCCAAAGGTTTTGGTTTTTGTCAAAAAAGGTGCTGCCTATTTTATTATTTAGCAGTCCTTTCTTACTATCTAAATGCAAAAGACTTTTTCCTTCAGGGCTCATGATCAAAACCCCTGCGAAATCTGTTCCCAAGGCCAATTGACCGTTCTGCGCTCTATCGGCAGATATGATTTCGTTTTGTTTTAAAAAGTCATCCGCATCTGTTTTAAATACTGAGCAACCATTTTCATTAAGGGTAAAAAGCCCATCATGGAAAGTCATCAGTATGGCTCCATCATTCGTCTCCAATATTTCGGAAATTAATTTCCCTTTCAATGCATCAGTACCTTCTGCTTTTGATAACTTTCCATCCTTGTAATAAAATAAACCTTCCTGCAAATCTTGGACAATTATCTGACCACTTGATTTTCCAACAAAATCTAGGACTCTTTCATCCACAACTGTACATTTTTCATCTTCAATAACATAGAGTTTATTCGATGCTCTGAAATAGACTTTGTTTTCTATTGTTTCTATTTCCCATACATCTTCAAAGCCTCTATGATTTTCAGGAATTAAATGTTTTAATGACTCAAAAACCTGATTCCCATTTTCATCATAGACGAGCTTGCCAAATTCATTTTGGCCACCTGCATAGACTTCATTTTTTGTCGTCAAGGCTACGGAAACCGCTATTGTTGCATTGGGAAGCAATTGATTATTCGATATCGAACCGTTATAGGAAAGTAGACCACTGTTATTGGCAAAATATAGGACTCCATTGTTGTCTTGGTCAATGTCAAAATTTCGAGCACCAGATTGAAAGGAATTTCTTGCGTAGGAATGAATGAGTGGTATTCCGAGGTTAGGATTTTGTGCAGAAAGGGAAATTCCACATAGGAAAATAAAAAAAGTGAGAAAAAAATTATTTGGATTTACAAAAACTATTTTTTGTAAATTTTGTTTAACAGTCTGAATTTTGATTTTTTTTGGCTTATATGGTAATAATCTTCTCACGTAGGAAACATACGACTAATAAATGATTGTGAGTAGTAACGTACGCTTAAAAATTAATTTTGAGTAGTAAAGTGTAGGTGTTCTTTTGGCTCAAGGTTGAAATATTCTCTATTTTTAGGTAAATATTTTGAGAATTCATTACTTCACAAAATAACAAGCTGAAGTCGAATGAGAAGTTGGCTAAATTAAAAAAACCAAAAAACATTAATTTAAAATAAAAATTTACAACATGATGAATCATAAAATCAATTCGAAAATACTTTCTCTAATGGTAGCTTTTGTTTGTGTTCTTTCTTTTAATTCCTGTAAGGACGAAGAACCAGATGCAATGCCTTTTATCTCTATTGATAGTCCAAGCGAAATGGAAGGTAATTCAGATAGCAAAACAATAAGTTTCACGATCAAAGCAGCTGAAGAGGTCAAGAATGCCATCACTTTTGAATATCAAACAATAGATGGATCTGCGATTGCTGGCGAAGATTATGAAGAAACGAGTGGTAGCGGAAGAATTGATGTGGGTCAAACTCAAACCACAATAGAAGTTACCATTACCGGAGATGAAGAGGTTGAAAGCAATGAAGATTTCCTCTTAGAACTAACCAATGTTGTAAACGGATTGATTGCATTGAATAAAGGAACGGGAACTATTTTAAATGATGATGAAGATCAACAAGGAGACATTGGGTATAGTACTCCTTTGGAATATCCGGATTATACACTGGTTTGGAATGATGAATTTGATGGCGATGCATTGAACCAAGCAGATTGGAATTTTGAGACTGGAAATAATGGCTGGGGAAATAACGAACTGCAAAATTATATGAGTGGCTCAAGCAATACTTCTTTGTCAAATGGACAACTCACCATTGAAGCAAGGCAGCAGTCGGTTGGTGGCAGTAACTATACTTCCGCAAGAATCACAACACAGGGCAAGCAATTTTTCAAATATGGAAGAGTTGATATTCGTGCAAAACTTCCTCAAGGTCAAGGAATATGGCCTGCGCTTTGGATGTTGGGTGAAAACTTTAGCGATGTTGGCTGGCCTTCTTGTGGCGAAATTGATATCATGGAGTTGGTTGGTCATGAGGCTGATGTTGTTCACGGAACTGCTCACTGGGATAATTCAGGATCTTTTGCATCTTACGGACAATCTACTTCGCTGACTTCTGGAATTTTCGCGGATGAGTTTCATGTATTTTCAATCATTTGGGATGAGAATACTATTCGTTGGTATATGGACGATAATTTGTACAATACAATCAGCATTACTCCTGCTGGATTGAGCGAATTTCAAGAACCTTTCTTTTTTATATTCAATATTGCGGTTGGTGGCAACTGGCCGGGTTCGCCAAATGCTTCTACTTCCTTTCCACAGACGATGGTGGTGGATTATGTACGTGTCTTTCAATAGGCATTGCTAAAAAAAGGTTGACCACGAATTCACGAATTTAAGGACGAACGAAGGTGTATATTTTAGACGCGGTCGTTCGGCAATAATTCGTGAATTCGTGTTTATACAAAAAGTGAAGCGCGATTTTAATAGTTGTGTTTTCCTATATTCCACCCGTTTTTTCCAATCAAACTTTCTCCATCTTCAGCCGCAGGTTTTTCTAATTGCGTTCCCATGCTGTCGTTCCAACGGTTGAGGTATCCGAAGAGTGCAATGACGCC
>CALIAG010000452.1 GCA_938041325.1 uncultured Saprospiraceae bacterium
AAAGATTTGGATTAGGGTCGCCATCAATGGCCAATACCTTTCCTCCTTTTTTTCCTAGAACTCGACAAATTGTTCCACTAATCGTAGTTTTACCAACGCCTCCCTTTCCGGCAATTGCAATTCTCATAATATGTTTTTTAATAATTATTTTACCGACAACCAATCCAATCCTGCTGGTCGATCAAAAAAGTCTTCTGCTAGTTCATTCTCAAAATCAACATCGCTAAAAATGACTTCATCCATTACTTTTCCATTCCCCCAATAACGAGTCCACTTATGACTAAAAGTAATTCCGTTAACTGTTTTATGATCTGACCAAAATATTTCTTCTGGACGATAAGTTCCAAAATCAGACTTGTTATAATACTCTACTTTGTGAATCAACTTACTGTCTGGCTCAACAATAAACCGCCATTTGTCTTTTCCAACGGTAGGCTTATATGACACATCAAGTACCAAAGGCTCCTTGTTCATTTCTACCTTTTCCAGTGGATTCCAATCCAAAATTCCAAAAGCAGATATACTATTCATATCTGGACGAACTCCAGAATCTTTCAATTTAAATGGCATTGAGAATCGGTAAAACGCCATCGCCGAGGCACAATCCGGATTGCAAAATTTAGAATCACACATCATACCCAAATCACCTGAGGTCTTTTTGGGATCAGCAGGCATGTTGGATTTAGTTGCCCAGAAACCATCTTTATCTTGACCAACAGTAACCGGATTTCCATCTTTATCCGCTGATTCAACCATCAGCTTTACGCCCTCTTCTGTTTTTTTGAAATAGTAAGTTTCTACTCTTTTGGTAAGTGGTTCCCCTGCTTCACTGAATAGATTTCTAGTCCGAGTAAAGTGTCCTGATTTTAAGTTATTCCAAGCTTCCATACCTCCAGCTGCATCAACCATTTCTTCGACCATTTCTAATCCTGTCGGAGCGCGCAGGAAATTTTCCCAAACGTAATAACCCGCAAAACTGAATATCGCCAGCAATACCCCAACTTGCATAATCCGAACCCGACGAAGAATAATTGGTTTGATTAAATCTTTTACTTCTAAATCAAACAGCCAAGGAATCCTCGACTTTTTATCTTCTTTAGTTTTGGGTTGGACGTTGGTTTTTAATTTTTCTTTCATAATGTGAAAATTTAAAAAGAATATGATTCTTAACTATTCAATCTATTTTCTAAGGTTTGGTAAATAACCCCCGAAGGGTGAAATTATAATTTCTCTTTACAAATATTATTTAAACTCCGAAGGAGTGACACAATTTTTATTTAGTATGCAAATAATGTCACTAAAGGCTGCTTCTGCAGTTCATTTTTTTGAATGTACTTTGGTACATTCCCCCTGCGGGATCACTCATTCATTTTCAGGATTCCAGATCTGCACTCTTATCATTTGCTTCAATTTTATATCTGTAACCAAGTTGATAATTTTTCCAAAGCTTTTGGAATTGCACTTTCCACCTCATCACTCATTCCTATTGCAAAATCATCATGCTTTTTAGATTGGCAGCCTAAAATGTACACCTTCTCCGGAAGCACTTTTAATGCTTTTGCCAACATCAATGCGCGAATAGGATTTGTATAATGCATATCTGCTAAGAACTCCCGTTTTTCATCATAAGGCATTTCTTCTATATCGCTTACTTCTTCAATTTCTTGAAAAAATATTTTTCCAGGTTCAGCATCCCAATTCACTGCATCGACCATGATCAAAATATCGTATTCTGCATGTAATTCTTGCACCAAATGAATGCCACCTATTCCTACTTCCATATTATGGATATGCGGCGGCAATTCTAATTTCTGCCATCGGCGAATAAACTCCATTCCAAATGCATCATCTTGTCGCAATTCATTCCCTATCCCAGCAACGAGGATTTTTGGTTTTGCCATGATCAGTTATTTCAAATCAAAAACACCTTCCTCTAAAACGTTGTCAAACTTCATGGATTCATTTTCATAAATCGTTCGTTTCTGCACAATATTTTTTGCTGAATCCGCAATATGGCTAAATCGTTTTTCATGAAAACGAAGATTGTCTACTTTTGTAAAGGTCTCATAAGTTGTTAAGGAATAACCTTCTCCGTAATCCAAAAAGTTAGCAACGAGATCATAGGAATCCTTATCAAAATAATACCACCAAGTATGCATCCCTCCAGTACTTCCTGCCCCTTTTTCGTATTCCACTTTTAGAGAATGAACTGGTTTTTGCAAAGTAGTCGAATCGATCCCTTCATAGGTCAAAATCACTCCAGGGTCTGTCAATTTAAAAGGCATTGAAATCACGTAGTTCGATCCATAAGATGAATTCCAAGCTTGTTGTTTAGAATTATCGTCGGTCATTTCTTTTCCGTTCTCGTATTTCTTTGCCTCTTCACCGTTATTAATAATCACATATTGATTGCCTTTATCTTCCCAAGACATCCGAGCTTTTATAGTTGGATGAATTTGATATTGATGAAATTGTCTTTGGCTTTTTTCCACATTCCCATCTACATCTAGATGAGTTATATTTTTATAAAAGGAAAAGGTCTTTTTATTTGCCCATGCTTCCCAACCTCCTACGAAATCAATAGCTTTTCTTACTATTTCGCCGGCTTCATTTTGAGGCAACCTTTCCATTGGAGATCTTGTAGGAACTGCAGTTGCATTGGTCTGTTGAGTATCTGTTTGACACGAAAAAATTGCAATCGCAATGGTAAGCAAAGCAAGTATGCTAAAAATTTGGTTTCTCATATTTCTCTTGCAAGTTTGTTGAGATGTAATTTAATAAGAAATCTCAACTTTCAATAGACCATCTTCTTCAATTTCTACTGGATAAACTTCCAATTTCTTTTGCGGATGATTCTCTGCTATACCTGTTTTCAGATCATAGCGGCAGCCATGCCAAGGACATATTAAAAAATGTTCTTCTAATTTTCCACTATCAATTGGGAGAATAGAATCTACACATTGGTTTTCTACCGCATAGACTTTTTTATCCACTTTTGAAATTAAAAAATTGACTCGTTCAAAATTTTTCGCATATAATTTTTTCTCCACCAAATCTTTTACATTCCCTAATTCTAACCATTCCTTGTTTTTTTCTGGGTTTAAAACAGTGACTTCTTCCATTGAAACAAAACCCAATACCTTGTCCTTTTCGACGGTAGGTTCTGGTTCCTTTACTTCCACTAAATCGTATAAACCCAACATTGTTTTCACTGAAAAATCTCCTTCTATATCCTTTCGTAAGCTTGGATCTTTTTCTTTCAACATTTCCATCATTCTGGAAAGAGGTTCTCGATGAACCGAGTCGAAATATTTTAAAATAGAAAAAATCAGTTCCTTTGCATTTGGGTAAGGCAGTATCTCTGCCTCTTCCATCAAACGATTGAGATGTTGTAAGTTTTCTTCAAATTCTTCATCACTAAAAATAACTTTCTTCATCTTACTTCTAAGTTATTGATGTCCACAATTGTGTACGCAATTTTCTAATTTCACTCCATCTGTTCCGTAGCAAAATTCACAATCGGGGCCACATTCTCCATGACCTGCTTTTTGATATCCTTGAAATGCTTCTGCAAATCTTTTACCTGCTTCCTTTTTAGAAGCACCAGTTAAACCAACCATAGAACTTTTTTCGATTTGCTGGTCTTCGCATTCCAAGACTTTATCTTTCACCATTTTTTCTAGATGAAAAAACAGATTTGCTTCATTGGTGTTTAATAAGGCTAAAATTTGACTTGCAGGTACCGTTTTCCCAAAACCTTCTCCATCCATCCAATACATAATTTGGAGAATTTCATCTTTCCAAAACAGAGCCCGAAGCGGCGTTTTTTCAATGCTATCCATTTGCAAAAATTTTATCTCCGAAAAGATAACTAACTTTTTCGTTTTCCGATAACCCTCCTGAAGTTAATCGAAATACCGTTTTTAAAATTTCAGGAACTTGTTTTTCTACTTCAGGAGTCAACTGCTCTCCCGCAATTTCTTCTCCCGGTTCCACATCTATCAGATAAACCTCCTCTTTCCAAATTCCAAAATACTCTCCAAGCACCAATAGGTTTTCGACAGAAATAACGCCTGTAGCGGCATCTCCCATACAAGCTTGAATTTGTTCTTCATCGGGCAGTCCTCCTTTCCATTTAAAAATTGTAATCTCTCCTATTTCTCGACCAGGTCTTTCGATTGCACAAAGCAATATTACTTTTTGGTAAGGAATCTCTTCTGCTTGAAACTGCTGAATGACGGCCACTGGACCCCAGTTCAATTCATCAATTTTAACATTGGAAGAAACTTCCATTTTTTGCAACTCTTGCAATAACATTGGGCCAATAGAATGGTTGCCTAAAATGTGGTAACCGACCGTTCCTACAAAAGTTTTTTTATTCGATTCCACAAGCACAAGTAGTTACTTCTCTAGTCACAACATGATTCGTATCCTTTGCCATAATATGTGTCGTACAAGGCATACACGGATCAAAACTCCGAATCGCTCTTAGTATATCGATTCCTTTATAATCTTCAGGTTTCTTGAATTTTTCTAAAATTGGTGTATTCATAACCGCTTCTTCATATGGTCCTGGCGCGCCCCAAGGAGCTCTCGGCGCAGCGTTCAAGGTTGAAGGCGTAATGATTTGGTAATTCTGAATGACTCCTTTTTCAATAACCAAGTGATGAGTTAAAAATCCACGTCCTGCTCCCCAAGCTCCAAAGCCCATGTGTGTGCCTGTCTTTGGAATTTCGTAAGGTGTACTCACTGCAGTTTCTCCATTTCGAATGAGCTGTTGAGCCAACAACCAGTTTTCCATCGCGACCATTGCAGAGTATGGAATACAGTATGCTCTTGCTCTATTTCGTTCGAATGCATTCCAATGTTTTGGAATTTTCCATTCTAATTCCGCTTCTGGAAGATTGTGTTTAGGCACTTTAATTTTCATGCTGTGCCCTGTGTTTTCTAAAAACTGACTCTTCGGTGCAACGTTTGCTTTTGCAGTTAAATACATT
Source organism: uncultured Saprospiraceae bacterium (assembly GCA_938041325.1). GTDB lineage: Bacteria > Bacteroidota > Bacteroidia > Chitinophagales > Saprospiraceae > CALIAG01. The sequence goes on from CALIAG010000452.1 coordinate 4,998, forward strand.
CTAGAGTAAGCACCTGCTTCCATTGGCATTCTATCCCAAGTCGGGCAGGTATCCCAACTGTATCGATCTCTCCAACTCTGTTTTCCCGGTTTTGGAACAGTCTCTTTATTCCAAGGATGATTCGGACTCAATGGCATTCCATTCGCGTCTTTTTTGAAACGGTGTCCATCCCATTTTTCATAATAGGAATGTTCTACAAACTCTTCTAATCCTGCATTCAGTTCACTCAATTTAGTTGTAACCACTTCTCCATTTACGAGAATT
>CALIAG010000453.1 GCA_938041325.1 uncultured Saprospiraceae bacterium
AATTGGTTTAGGCTACATAGTTTTAAGTAAATAATGACTGACTAATAATACAAATAATTCGGAGCATTAAGGTAAATTCCTATTAATTATCTATGTTCACAGTTCAAAATTAAATCTATTGGATACTAAGAAGATATACAAAGACCGATTACGTTCTTTAAATTCTGAGTTTGCTGCAAAAACAAAGCGAGATGGTTTTTTATCCATACTAAGACTGGCACTTTTTGCTTTACTAGTCGTAATTGTGATTTTTCTATTTCAATGGAATCCACTAGTTGCAATAATTTTTATTTACCTCGCTATATCCGCTTTTTATTTTATTGTAAAAAACCATGAAGGCATTAAAAGCGAACTCAAAGTTTTGGAGGCACTCATCGAACTCAATAAAGGAGAGCTAGAAAGCATTGATAATAATTTCTCTTTTTTCTCCAGTGGTCAAAGGTATCAAGATGATGATCACCCCTTTAGCATGGATCTAGATATTTTTGGGAATAAAAGCTTATTTCAGAAACTAAATCGCTGCTCAAGTATATCTGGTGAAAATCATTTTGCACACTTGTTAAAAGACCACCTGAAGGAAGAAGAAATAGTAGCCCATCAGATTGCCAATCAAGAACTTGAACCACAAATAGATTGGCGGCAAAAGTTTTTTGCTATAGGCCAACATACGGAAAAAGATCCCCTTGCTTTAGAAAAGCTCCTTTCTTGGGCAGATTCAGAAGATACTTTTTTTACTCCCCGATGGATCATGATTCTTGTACCTCTTTTTTGCATCTCCTTATTTCTATATTTATTTAATTTCGTAAGTATGGAGTTTTCTTGGCTTGCTTTTCTGCCAACCGCATATTTGACTCGCAAAAATCACAAAAAGATTTCCGCCTTACAAAACATTCTAGGAAGAAAGACTGCTTTTTTAAAAACATATGCAGCTTTGATTGACCATGTAGAAAACCATGACTTTAAATCAAAAAAATTACAAAATTTAAAGTCTGCTTTTAAAACAGAAAAACAAGCCGTCTCTAAAAGCATTAAAAAGCTTTCCTTTTATATGAATCAATTAGACCAAAGGTTGAACGTTTTTACTGTAATTTTCAGTCTCCTATTTTTATGGGATTTGATATGGGTGAATAGAGTTCATTATTGGAAAAATAATCATGCGCACAAATTAAGGGTTTGGTTTAATGCCTTAGGGGAAATTGAAAGTTTTAATTCAACTTCGACCTTTGCATTCAACAATCCAGATTTTGTCTACCCTACTATAAATCAAGAAAACAAAATCCTCGCTAAAGAAATTGGACATCCCCTTCTCTCTTCTAAGTCAAGAGTTAACAATGATTTTAATACGACTACCAAACAACACATCAAGATTGTAACGGGCTCCAACATGGGAGGCAAATCGACTTTCTTAAGAACAATGGGCATAAACGCTGTTCTAGCTTATGCAGGTACTAGATCTTGTGCTAAACAATTGAGCCTTCCTTACTTAAAGTTGTTCACAAGCATGCGGACAAAGGATGATCTTTCTGACAACACTTCTTCTTTTTATGCTGAGCTGAAACGTTTAAAAATTGTTTTAGAAGCTGTCAAAACAGAAGAGAATGTATACTTCATGCTAGATGAAATTCTCAAGGGTACAAACACAAAAGATCGTCACAAAGGAGCCAAAGCATTGATCCTGCAATTCCTCAAAAATAAAGGAGCTGGGCTCATTTCAACACATGATCTTGAACTCGGACTTCTTGCCGACGAGCACCCTGAGCAAATAGAAAACCTTTGCTTCGAAGTTGACACAATAAAAGATAAATTGATCTTTGATTACAAAATAAAAAAAGGTGTTTCTAAGAGTTTTAATGCAACACAGTTGATGAGGGAAATGGGGATTGAGGTGTAGAGAAATGTAAAACAGAAAAACAGTAAAATGTAAAATGTAAAAATTCAGGGAACACTTTTACATTTATAATTTTACATTTTGCGGTTTCAACTCACCCCTCTAGCCGGGCAGGCCCAATACGGGCAGGCCCAATACGGGCAGGCTCAATACGGGCAGGCTTGCCTCTCTAAAAAAAAGAGGAGAACAACACTTTTTTTAATGGTGAGAAAGCTTAAATGTAAAACAGAAAAATGCAAAGTAAGAAACACTTTTACATTTTACATTTATAATTTTACATTTTGCGGTTTCAACTCCCTCCTTCTTCACAATACTCAATCAACTCTCCATACACCTGATTCTCTTGCAGCACCTCCTTATTACCAACAAGTACCAAATGATTTCTCGCCCTTGTCAAGGCCACATTCAGTTTTCGATCGGTCCCTTCTTCTGAGACAGAAACCATGGACTTAACTTGAAAACTATCATTACTACATAAAGAAATCAGAATCACGTCTCTGGCGCCTCCTTGATATCTTTCTACAGTATCTATGCTGATCAAACCAAGATCGATCTTTCTTAGTTGTAATTCTTGTCTAATCTTGGCAATTTGTGCACGATAAGGTGTGATTACACCAATACTTTTTGAAGTGATTGATTCCTCATTAAATTCATATAATTTCATAAATGCTTCCACATAGTCAGCTATTTGTGAGGCTTCGTATTGGTTCATTTTTTTATTTCCTACAATATCTGTTCTTGTATCTTTGAAGAGCATTCTAGATTTTAAAAGTTCGGGATGTGCAAAATCTTCTGGCATGTTCCAAGCAATCGGACTACTTTGTTTTTCTGCAGTAGCAGAAAGAACTTTTAGAAAACCATTGTAAAAATGTTTATTGGAAAAAGACATGATGTCTTGATGCATTCTACCTTGCTGGCTTAACTTGCCGTATGCCCAATCCCATTTTTGATCTTGACACTTTTGAAACATTCTTTCGAAATAAGAATTTCGTAGATCTTTAATCCCTAAGTCAAGGAAAGCTTGATTTTCGACCTTAGTTAAACGTTTGTCTTGGACAACAACTGCTGGCAATTGTTTGTGATCACCTATTAAAGTGAAATGCTTAAAAAATGGCAATAGTCCCACAAGCATTGGTTCCAATATTTGAGAAGCCTCGTCTACAATGCAACGATTAAATTTTACAAGCCTGAATAGATCCTTCTTTCCCATAATTGAAGCTACGGTGGAAACAAAAATCCTGTGTGAATTTAACACTTTAATCAAGCCTGCTCTTGAATTTATTTGCTCTAACTTTTTATCAAATAAGTTCGCTTGAAATTTTTCTGCTGTTGAGTATCTCGAACCAATTCTTAAAAATTGATCTTGTTCAAAATCTTCAATATTGCATAAAGCTTCACAAATTTCATCTACCGCTCGATTGGTATAAGCAAGAAGAAGAATTTTTTCGTCAGATTTCTTATAAAAATGAGAGGCCAGTTCTTTAAGCATGATTGAAGTCTTACCCGTCCCTGGAGGGCCCCATAACAGGAAATAATCTTTGGAAGCAAGGATTTTTTCAAAAACGCACTGCTGCTCATCGGTGAGACTGCCTTCCGTTTCAATGGTTTCTACAGAATCAACTTGAGGTGGTTTTATGCCTAACAACAATTCCTTTTTAGCCTTCGTTTGTTGAAGAAATGCGTACAAAGATTTATAACTATTATTAAATCCTCCATCCAACATATCGTGCTCTGCATTCCAGTATTTATTCTTTCTGAAGATGTCTAGATTTGACTGCCTAGATCTCAATCTCAAGACTATCTTCTCTTGGTTCATTTCTACCAAAGTGCATTTGAACATTTGTTCATCTAGTACCGATGATTCCTTATCCTTCCATGGATAAAGTACCATCAAATCACCTTTTCTGAAATTCGCCAATGCTGAAGTATCTGCTGTACGTATGAATGTTATCATTGCATCTTCAGCACCAGCTTCCTCTGGTTTTTCAATTTCTAACTTTGAAAAAAGGCTAAATAATTCTTCTTTTAA
>CALIAG010000454.1 GCA_938041325.1 uncultured Saprospiraceae bacterium
AACTCACAGCTAAACAAACTATTTCTACTGACGAAATTCTATCCGATATTATTGAAGACATCCAACAAAATAGACCTATCAACTTCATCGCCGCTAAGTTTCACTTTTCACTTATCCAATCCATTGAAGCCTTTGCAAATCGATTAAAAATTAAAAAAATTGCCTTTAGTGGAGGTGTTTTTCAAAACGGCGTATTGTTAGATTTATTGAAGCATCATCTAGAAAATAAATACGAACTCTTTTTCCATAAAAGCCTCTCTCCCAACGATGAAAACATCTCTTTTGGGCAATTAATTTATTACCGAATCCAACAAGAATCTGCCAATAAATAGCTATCTTAAAGATTGATAATCCTCGAAGATAAACTTATACAAATAAGTAGAAAACTCCTTCCTAAAAAAATATTTTGCATGAAATATGTAACTGAATTTCGCAATCAAGAATTAGTAGAACAATATCTTTCTGAAATCAAAAAGATTACTACACGACATTGGAAAATAATGGAAGTTTGCGGAGGACAAACCCATAGTTTAGTAAAGAATGGAATTTTAAATTTATTGCCTAAAGAGGTCGAAATGATTCATGGGCCTGGCTGTCCGGTCTGCGTGACACCATTAAACTTAATTGACAAAGCGCTTTATTTAGCACTGGAAAAAAATGTAATTCTTTGTTCCTTTGGGGACATGTTGCGGGTACCAGGATCGGAGAAAAGTTTACTTCAAGCCAAAGCTGCTGGAGCAGATATCCGAATTTTATATTCACCACTGGAAGCAGTGAATTTAGCAAAAGCAAATCCTGATAGAGAAGTTGTATTTTTTGCGGTTGGTTTTGAAACGACTGCTCCTGCCAATGCGCTTTCCGTAATCCATGCTCACAAATTGGGTGTTGAAAATTATTCTATTTTGACTTCGCACGTCTTGGTTCCTCCTGCTATTGAAGCCGTGATGAATGATGAAGATAGTAGCATTCAAGCCTTTTTGGCGGCGGGTCATGTTTGTACGATTATGGGAATTGATGAGTATTATCCATTGGTAGAAAAATTTAATATTCCGATGGTCGTTACAGGTTTTGAACCCGTTGATTTGTTGCAAGGAATTTTGATGACTGTCCAACAATTGGAAAATGGAGAAGCGAAATTAGAAAATCAATATAGTCGAGTGGTTCGTCCTAAAGGAAATCCTCAAGCAATAAATGTCATTGAGCAAGTTTTTCAAGTCAATGATCGAGAATGGCGAGGCATTGGAAATATTCCGAAAAGTGGTTATGAATTAAAACCTGAATTTCACAAGTACGACGCCAATATTAAATTTGATGTCAATATAAAAGCCGCTAAAGAAAGTGAAGAATGTATTGCTGGATTAATTTTAAAAGGAATTAAAAAACCATTTGAATGTCCAGAGTTTGGAAAAAAATGCAAACCTGAATTTCCTCTCGGCGCCCCCATGGTGAGTTCCGAAGGTGCATGCGCAGCATATTATCATTTTCATCAAGCGATGGAGGATTTAGAAGCCGTTTCTTAAAACAGCAATTGAATGCCAGAAGAAAAAATAAAAATGAATTTGTCCTGTCCAATGCCTCAATTGGATTTTGATATGATTACGCTGGGGCACGGAAGCGGCGGTTTATTGACCAATAAATTATTGGACACAGGTGTATTTGATTTATTGAAAAATGAAATTCTTGACAAAAGGCATGATGGTGCAATTTTGTCTACAGAAAATCAAATTGCTTTTACAACTGACAGCTTTGTCATTTCTCCTATTTTTTTCCCAGGTGGAAATATTGGTGAATTGGCAATTAATGGAACAGTAAACGATCTAGCTATGTGCGGTGCTATTCCTCAATACCTTTCTTTGAGTTTTATCATAGAAGAAGGATTGATGATGAAAGAATTCTGGGAAGTTTTAGTGTCTATAAAAATGGCCTGTGAAGCTGCTGGTGTTCAAGTTGTAACTGGTGACACTAAAGTTGTGGAACGAGGCAAAGGTGATAAAATTTTCATCAATACTACGGGCATAGGCCACTTGCATCCCAAAGCGAGTATCGCTATGGAGCATGTAAAAGTTGGCGATAAAATTATTGTCAGTGACAACTTGGCAACGCATGGAATTGCTATCATGTCTGTGAGAGAAGGATTAGAATTTGAATCTGACATCGAAAGTGATACTCGTCCGTTAAATGGAATTGTAAAAACACTATTGGATGATTATGGAAAAAATATTCACTTGTTAAAAGATCCAACTAGAGGTGGCGTCGCAACTGTTTTATCAGAGATTGCTAGAGATTGCAAATTGGGAATTGATATTTTTCAAAAAGATATTCCGGTTAATGAACAAGTCTATGGTGCATGTGAAATACTGGGACTCGATCCTTTGTATGTAGCGAATGAAGGCATTTTCATTGCGGTAGTTGATAGCGCCATAGCAGATGATTTTACAGAAAAATTAAAACAACAAGAACATTGTAATAATGCTTCAATAATTGGTGAGGTGGTAGAAAGCCATCCTCGACAAGTCGTCTTGACTAGCCAGATCGGTGGTAAACGAGTGGTCAACATGTTAGTCGGAGAACAGCTTCCACGAATTTGTTAATTCATTATGACTACTAAACAAAAAATCATTGCATCGAGTATCAAACTGTTCAATCAAAATGGATTGACCAGTGTTCGACTGCAACAGATTGCGGATGACGTGGGCATCAGTGTTGGGAATTTAGCGTATCATTATTATAGCAAAGAAGCCATCATCAATGAAATAGACCGTCAATTATCTGAATTGATTGAACCCGTCATAGATGCCAATCGTTCTTTTCCCAGTTTGATGGATTTTGATACTCAACTAGCCTACTACTATCACTTGTTGATGAATTATTCTTTTTACTTTTTGGATTTACTAGAAATCAAACGCAAATACCCAAAGCTCTACCTAAAAAGAAAACAATACATTCATCAAATTATTTTACAAATCGAAACTTGGTTTCAAATCAATATACAGAATGGGATTCTTTTGCCTGAAACTAGACCTCGTCATTATAAAATAATCGCACATACCATTTGGATGATTATCACTTTTTATATGACTCAACCTATCGATCACGGCAAGCCAGAAGATAGTGAAAGAGTTTTTAAAGAAATGGTTTGGAGTCAAGTGTTGCCGCATTTTACTGAGACAGGTAGAATGGAATTTGATATTTTAATTGAAAGACTCTTGGACTCTTTCACTCCAAAAGAAAAAATGGAGGAAGAAGATAATTTTAATACACAGAATGAAAAAAACGAAGCAAAAGATAATCCTATCATCCATTGAATTATTTAATCAAAAAGGTTTAACCAATGTAAGATTACAAAACATTGCAGATCATTGTGGAATTAGTGTTGGAAATTTGGCCTACCATTTCCCCAACAAATTGGCTATCATCCAAGTTATCGCGGAGACGCTACAGAGTGAAATAGAACCTATCCTTTCTGATAAAAAACGCTTTCCTTATTTGATTGATTTTGACAATCAATTGTCAAACTATTATTCTTTTATCAATAAATACGCTTTTTACTTTTTGGATTTGATGGAATTAGAAAGAAGCTATCCTGACTTGCACTTTAAGAGAAAACAATACATTCACAAAATGATTGATCAAATCCATAAGTGGTTGCTAGACAACATTCCTAAAAGCATATTACAAGATGAAATCCATGAGGAACAATATCGACATACTGCTAAATCAATTTGGATGATCATTACTTTTTGGATGACACAGCAGAAAGTAAAAGGGACCGATAGCCAAGACGAAGGAGAATTCAAAGAAGTGGTTTGGAATCAATTGGTTCCCATTTTTACAGAATCTGGTTTGATGGAATTCCAAGCAATTATATTGCCCCAATTAAAAAATTATTCTACGCAATAGGTTGAGTACTGAGTTTTTTTTTCGTAAATTAATACTTTAATTTAATCTAATTTTAGACTTATGTGTTTAGCTATTCCAGGAAAAATATTATCAATAGAAGAAGACATTGACAGCGTCTTCAAGATTGGAAAAGTATCTTTTAGTGGAGTCACTAAAAAGATAAATTTGAGTTTAGTTCCTGAAGCAAAAGTTGGTGAACATGTATTGGTTCATGTTGGTGTTGCCGTAAGTATAATTGATGAAATAGAAGCAAAAAAGACAATGGCTTTTCTGGAAGGAACCGGAGATCTAGACGAATTGTTTGATCTACAAAAATACACCTAAAAAAAAGCTTCCAGTTTAAATCAATAAACTGGAAGCTTTTTTTGTATGCCTCTTTTTAATGGAATTACATCATCCCTTCCACAAAAGCTTCAATAGATTTCACCACCTTAGAGTTTTCATCAAAATCCATCACAGACATTCCTTTTAAATCTGCATCTCTTACATTATCATCGAAAGGAATAATAACAGCAATAGGTAAATTTATTTTTTTACAATATTCTCGAATGGCTTGTTCTTCCTCCTCATTCCTAACTTTGTTGGCAATCGCTTCCACGTGTTCAATTCCAAGTTCTCTAGCCATTTCTGCAAATCGTCCAGCCGCTTCCAGCGAACGATAATAAGGTTCAAGCACCGTATACATTTTGTCAACATGCTTGGACGTTCCACGTTTCATATGTTCCAAAGAAGCTTCCGTATCCACAACCATTGAAGCATTATTTTCAGAAGATAATGCAGAGTGGATGAGTTCTCGAACGACCGTATGCGATCCACACATACATCCGGTTCCAGCTTGCTCAGGTTTTCCAACAACCAATAACGTAATATTATCTGGCGCGGCTTGACCATAAGTTCCCAAGATTTCAGGAAAAGGCATTTTTACTTGAAACCGCCATTTGCCTTCCCCTTCTTCTATCCTCTCGATAATGTCCGTACTCAACGAAGGAGGTAAAGCCGCATCTTTATCAATTCCCAATACGGTAGAAAGATTTGGATTAGGGTCGCCATCAATGGCCAATACCTTTCCTCCTTTTTTTCCTAGAACTCGACAAATTGTTCCACTAATCGTAGTTTTACCAACGCCTCCCTTTCCGGCAATTGCAATTCTCATAATATGTTTTTTAA
>CALIAG010000455.1 GCA_938041325.1 uncultured Saprospiraceae bacterium
TACTGCTTGATAAAGAAATAAATTCTTATACAGATCAATCAATTGATGAGAGAGAATCTACGATTGTAACCAATGATTTCCTTTTAAGTGAATCAGAATTATTGAAATCAAAACCAGTCTTATTCCCTGCGGGTGTAATGGAAACACCAATTGTTTCGGTGACTTCTGAAATATTGAAAAACGATGCGCGTAAAAAAGGTTGGTATGCAAGTGTTTTTGTTTCTCCAACTCATAATGGTATCCATGTTGCTAAGATTCCTAACGGTATGCCACGCCGACATTCACGTGATCTTTTAAATAAAAGAGAAGGTGGAAAATTTACTTTAGACTATGGCGGACGGGTAGGCTATATGCTTAATGAAAATTGGTCATTAGAAACAGGCTTGAGTTTGAAAAAGAGAACTTTTGATGTCGAGCATAAAGCAGAAGTTTATCACAGAGGAGCAAATGAAAGGATGAATAGCAATGGAGATTTTGAAAATGAATACCAAGCAGATTTAAACACTTCCTTTGGAGGAATAGAGGCAGATATAGCAGTGACGCGAGAAGCAGATATGCCGCTTGTTGAGAATTCAACGATTGATTTGGATTTGGTAACACGCCATGAAATGGAACTATTGACAATACCGTTGTTAGTGGTTTATCGGAACAAGTTATCTGAAGATTTTAATTTTTTAGCAAAAGGTGGTTTAAGTACTTCTTTTTTAGAAAAAGAATCCCCAGAACTGGTGTCAGCTAATTCAAATAAAGAAGGGGTTTCTTTGAGAAATACTTTATTAAAAGATAAGCCGTCAACAGTGAAAAAGAACTTGGCTAGTGTTCAATTTGGTTTAGGGTTGGAATACGAATTGACGGATCGGATAACAGTGAGTGTAGAGCCTACAATTTCCAAAAGCATTAAGCCTGTATTTTCTTTCAGAGACCTAAAAGCTTATCCATTAGTGGCAAGTGTAAATGTTGGTGCTAACTATTATTTTTAAATAAAAAAAATACTTATCTAAGTAACTACTTATTCATTATCAATTGCGCTGCGGCTAAATCTTCCAGCGCATGACCAACTGATTTGAATAGGGTTATTTCGGGATTGTTTTTTCTTCCTTTTCTTAGTCCTTTACACAACTGAAACAAGTCTCCGCGAATATCTTCTTTGCTAATAACCCCTGTTCTTAACGGCTCAGAAATATCTCCAGATTCAAAAGTAGCGCCCTCGTGATCAATGTACACGCTGGACTTAGCAATCGCTGTATCATCCGCTTCCCGCATAGTTGGTTTGAATGATCCAACCAAATCAAGATGCTGTCCAGGAACTAACTGCTCGCCTTTTACCAATGCTGTTTCACTCAAAGTAGCACAAGAAATAATATCAACTTCTTTGATTGTTTTATCAAAAGATTCAATAGCAACCACCTCAAACTTTTCTTGGTCTTGAAAGGTTTGGGCAACGGCCATTGCTTTGTTGTAATTCCTTCCCCATACAAATATTTTAGAAAGAGGTCGAACCTTTGCATGTGCTCTAATTAACTCGGGAGCGAGTGCACCGGTTCCTATCATTAACATAGAACTGGACTCTGGCCGAGACAGGAAGGAACTGGCAAGGGCAGAAGTAGCAGCAGTTCTTTTTTTTGTAAGAATCTTGGCATCTAAAAGCGCTAGCGGAGTGCCTTTTTTTCCGTCGAATAAAACATAAATTCCTTGAATCGCTGGAAGATTGTATTTAGAATTTTCAGGACAAACTGTTACTAGCTTTACGCCGATCATTTGCCCGGTTTCCCAAGCAGGCATAAGAAGTAAAGTTGTGTCTTGTTGATCTTGAGGGTTGGCGATATCAAAATGCGAACGTTGAGGTGCTGTGTAGTTGGATTGAAAAGCTTTTTTTAATGCGGGAATTAGTTTGTCATAATTTAAAATGGCAGTTAACTCGTCACCAAAGTAAAAAGGAATTCCTGTTGGTTCGCTCATTGATGGAGAATTCTAATTAATACTTTACTCTAACTAATTTTAATCGATGCCTTCGTTCACTAGGAATGATTAATTCATTAGCAGCGACTTGCATTGCATCTTGGAATCTCAAACGAATTTCTTGGTCTTGTGTACTCATCAAACTGTTTCTATCCGTTTCTCCATTTGCATTAAGAATGTATTCACTGACTGTGTTTTCAATTTTGATTTCATCGTTGAAAAGAAAGCGAATATTGGAAGGTGTTTTCACTAAAAAATAAGAAGAGTAAATGGCGTCATCATCCTGAGAATATTGTTTTTTATGAAGGATGTTTTTCCAATGTGTATCTCCTGTAGGATGAATAGAGATAACAAAGATATCATCAATGTAATAATCGATAATGTACCGACTTCCTCCATCCCTTCCTGAATACGAACTTCCCGAACCAGAAAACCGGCGCTCAAAGGTTTTGTTTTTTTCACCGACTAAAATTAATCCTCCGTCTCTCCTTAAAACAACATCCCTAATTTCCACTTCATCTAAAGTGGCGTCAGTTGTGTTTTTCTTCTCTTTAATTTTTGCAGCGAATTCCAAATCAAAAGGTTCATATTTCACGACTTTGTTTTCTGGGTTGGCTGGTGAAACTTGGATATAAAAGTATCCATCCGTTTTAGCTCTAGTTTTACTAGAATAAAAACCACCCGCAGCTAATTTTTTATTGACGTTATCGTAAGAGAATTTAATATCATAAGTCAATACCTCGTCCATCGTAACTTTAAAGTTGTTTAAACCCTCACCATCGGTTTCATATACATCATAAAAGTGCCCCTCCTTTTTAAAACGTCGATTATTTTTACCCATGATGAAAAATCCGCGACCAGAATCCGAAACCAAAATTTCCTGATAATCTCTATATTGATTTAAATCAGAAGGAGTAATGGATTTCTGCCATTCCAATTCCATACTATTTATATCGAAAGAGTACATTATGATTTCTGTTTGCCGCTCAAAATGATAAAGCAAAACACTTCTCTTGCTTTCTGAGATTGCAATTTTAATATTTGGATTAAACCAACTATTCCTCATATTCACCACTGTTGTTGAATCAATCAGGTTGGCAGCAGCATCATATCGATGTGCTTTAATAATGTGGTGGCTTTTTCTTTTGAATTGGTAAAAGACCGTAAAGTCATCTTTACCAGGAACGATATCGATCAATCTGACTCGCTTTTTTTCCATCTCGAGTTCTTTATTCCAGCTTAACCTCAAACTTTGGTCAAAGGCTTGAACTTCGTAACTACTTGCTTTGTGCCTGAAAATTAATGTCCGATCCTTCAATTTGCCGAGTAAATAATAGCCTTCGTCATTGCGAATAGAAATATCTTCAGATACGGTGACCATCTGTCCAGGAAGAACAATCGAAAAGAATAAAAAGCAAAGGGTGAAAATTTTCTTCATAATGGAAAGTTTAACTTATCCCTGAATTCCTACTTTCTCAACGAAAAATATAAGAATAAGTTTGCATGCATGCAATGAAAGAAAACAAAAAAATAAGCGTAAAGCAGTTCAATTTCCAAAAAACAAGGTTTTAAGCGAAAGCGTTTAGCCATTTTCTTGCCTTAACAACTTTTTAATAGCTAGTATCGAAATTCTAAATGCAGATCACTTTAAGTTCTTGGAATTTCAACTAATTTCGTTTATCAAATCAAATCAAATTAGATATGGCACGACAACTCATAGAATGTGTACCCAATTTTAGCGAAGGAAGAGACTTGGGGATAATACAGCAAATTACGAATCAAATTGAATCGGTAGAAAACGTAAAATTATTGGATGTGGATCCAGGTAAAGCGACAAATCGAACAGTAGTCACTTTTGTAGGAGAGCCAGCTGCCGTTATCCAAGCCGCTTTTTTGGCCATTAAGAAAGCAAGCGAATTGATAGATATGAGCAAGCATTCTGGAGAACATCCGAGGATGGGAGCTACAGATGTATGCCCACTAATTCCCATTGCAAATATAAGTATGGAAGAAGTGGCAGATTATGCGCATCAATTGGGAAAAAAGGTTGGAGAAGAATTGGGCCTTCCAATTTACATGTACGAAGCTGCTGCAACAAAACCAGAGTGGAGTAACCTCGCTGTTATAAGAGCAGGGGAATACGAAGCACTTCCGGATAAATTAACAAAACCAGAATGGAAACCGGACTACGGTAAAGCGGTATTTAACGCTAGAGCTGGGGCTACAGTAATAGGAGCAAGAGATTTTCTAATTGCCTATAATGTTAACTTGAATACAACTTCAGTCAGACGTGCCAATTCTGTGGCTTTCGATGTAAGAGAAAAAGGACGTTTGAAAAGAGAAGGAGATTCAATTACAGGCAAAGTAATGCTTGATGAAAATGGAAATGAATTGCGGAATTTAGGTATGTGTAAGTCTGTGAAAGGGATTGCATGGTTTATCGAAGAATACGGAATCGCACAAATTTCAATGAACCTCACCAATATCAATACGACACCGCTTCACATGGCTTTTGAAGCATGCTGTACAAGTTCTCAAAATAGAGGTCTTCGCGTTACAGGATCTGAATTGGTCGGAATGGTGCCGCTAAAAGTTTTGACAGAAGCAGGTAAATACTTTTTGAAAAAACAAAAAAGATCAACCGGTGTTGATGAAAAAGAGTTAATTAAAATAGCCGTTCGATCTTTAGGTTTAGATGAATTGGCTCCATTCGATCCGCAACAAAAGGTGATCGAATATCAACTGAACTCTTTGGATGGAGGAAACCTCATCGGGATGACTTTGACGGATTTTGCGGATGAAACAGCTTCTGAAAGTCCTGCACCAGGAGGTGGATCTATTTCTGCATATGTAGCAGCATTGGGCGCTTCCTTAGCAACAATGGTTGCCAACTTATCCGCTCATAAAAGAGGGTGGGATGAGCGCTGGGAAGAGTTTTCTGATTGGGCAGCAAAAGGGCAGGAACTGAAAGATTCTTTAATGCTTTTAGTGGATGAAGACACCAATGCGTTCAATAAAATAATGGATGCTTTTCGACTCCCAAAAAGTTCTGAGCAGGAAAAAGAAATTAGGAAAGAAGCAATTCAAGATGCTACGCGTTATGCAATTGATGTTCCGCTTAAGGTGATGGAAATAAGTTTGTCCAGTTTTGAGCTAATAAAAGCAATGGCAGAAGTAGGGAATCCTAATTCTGTAACAGATGCTGGCGTAGGTGCACTTTGCGCGAGAGCAGGTGTAATCGGAGCCTATTTGAATGTTAAAATAAATGCCCAAGATTTGAAAGATGAACAGTATGTAGAAGAAGTACTGGCCAAAGGGGCAAGTATGGTTGAAGAAGCTAATATGCTGGAGAAAGAGGTTCTAGATATTGTTGAAAGCAAAATAAAAAGTTAAAAGAGAAGTTGTAAAACATAAATAAATATAATTTTTACTGGCTAATGCAGTTCTATACTAATGTTGGCCTTAAAAATGCTATATATCTAATGGCCAGCGGCTTACCCAAAGCCAAGTCCAATTAAACCAAGTGGAAATCTTGTTTTTATCAAGCTTTATACTTCTGAAAATGTAAGTATAATCGAAAATTTTTATTTAAAGATTTCAAATTTCAAGACATGAAATATCATTTTTTACTCTTTCTATTTCTTTTGCCATTATTGACAATCGGACAAGAGAAATACAGTTACATCACGGATCGAATTTTTAATGATCCTGCAGATTTAATAGGTTACAATTTCAAACCATCCGGATTAGAAATTCCAGATCAAGCAGAAGAAGATATTTCACCTGGTGAATACTCTTTTGGGATAACAATGAATAATCTTTATATCGAAGGAGAGAACATTAGAGGCGTTTATAGTGTGAACCAAATCAATACCGTTGACTATGGTTTTAAACTCACATTGATGAATGCACGTGACCCTACCATACAAGGACATCTAAAGATTGTATTGAACGACAAGAATCAAGTAGATGTTTTGGTTTTTAAACGTTCGACAAAGGAGAAAGAGATTATCTTTTTCTTGCCGAAGTTGCCTGAAAATTTAGAAAAGCAAGAGGACGAGTTTTTTACGGATTTAGGAGAAGTGAAAATTTCTGCTGCAGACAGTTTGTGGGGAAAAACAATTTACCCTTTTCTTAAAATTCATCAAGATCAAAATGTTCAGGAACGTTTGGATATTGCGGACAGTACTTCGATCACTTTCGTTGAAACGATTACAATGATTGATAAAACGAAGAAGCCTAAAAAGGCCAAAGGAAAAAATAAGAAAGCCAAAGTAGAAATGGCAAATGTAGAAGCGGGCGAAGAAGATCTAGGAGCAACTCCACCTGCAGTTAGTGCTGAAGCATTGGAAGCAATGGAATTGTATGGAGACTCAAGTTTGATGGATGCTGAAATGGAAAAGAAATTTAAAATTATCAAAGAATACTCAGTTACGATACGATCGATTTTGACCTACGATGATGGAAGTACAGAAGATAAGATTTGGGAATATCCGATCAAAAAAGTTACGCAAAGAGAAGATGATTTGGCCGGACCAGGAGAAGAGCGTTATCAAATTGAATTAGAATCGACAAAAGAAAGCATTCTTCTTTATCTGTTTTCTAGCAAAGGAGTTTCTTCACTAGTTCATCGCAATAAAAAATATTTGATGAGAGGCTATTAGAATTTAGCTACTACGAAAAAGGGCTGTTCGAAATTTCGAACAGCCCATTTTTATTTTATTTATTAAAGCTAGAAACTAAATCCTACAGATCCCTGTAAAGACAAGTTTGTGTCTTTGTCATTCCGCAAATCATAAGCGTCACCCGTTACACTTGTTCTTGAATAATTGAAATTATCATTTGTAGTATCCAAAAATCCATAGTTAGCAGTAAACCCTAGAAACAAGCCTTGACTTAAAAAGAATGCTACACGTCCTTTTAATCCAACATCGATTCTTTTGTAAAAACTACTCCCGGTTTCTGCATAATCTAAATAATAAGCAGGAGCAACAGCGGGAAGGATAACTTGTTTGCCATCCAACAATAATTCTATATTGTCTATCCTTTGAGAAATATCAGTCTCAGAAAATCCATCATCGTTTCCATAATTGTAATCCAAATTGATAGAAAGATTTACGGGATTAGCATTTTCGGTTAAACCATCAAATTCTAATAAGCCATCAGCAATCGAACCCACTAAAAGGCTAAAGTTCAAACCGGCAGATACTTCTATCTTGGAACCAATTTTTGCATAACCCATCACTGGAATATCAATATAAGAATTAGTGATGTTCAATATTTCTTTTCGAATTCCGAAGGCTTTTACAAAAGTTCCATCTTCTGCTCGGAACAAGTGAATGGCTTCTCCATTATAAATATTTTTCCCTCCCATTTGAGAAAACAAGATATGCGTTTTCATTCCGAAGTTATCTGTGAATTTCAAGACTAACCCACCTCCAATGTGAAAACCACTGACTGTTTCGAATGACTCTAATTCATTTCCATTCGCATCTAATTCAGAATCACTTAAGAATCTTGAAAAATTTAAACCTACTTCAAAACCATAACCAGTTTCCTGGGCAATTAAAGAAGTAACAGATCCACTCATTAGAATCAAAAACAAAAATATTATATGCTTCATACTATTAAAAATTGTTGAGGTGATTTATGTGAGGCAAATATAGTATTTCCCTACTGTTTGCTGACTTTTCTAAAACGAAACTTATTGACCATTGGGCCACTAATTAGGTAATTTAACTTTTACGCTTTCAATATTGAGCTGCTTGCGCAAAAGAATTCTATTTTTTGCAGGATCTTCACGAGTTTGTACTCCTGTTATGTCAAAGCCTGATTTAATAGCAAATAGGAGCATAGCTTTGGCTTGATTCCATGTTTTTAACTCAATTGTATGAAATCCCTGCTTAATGGCCCAAGATTCTTGCGCTTCGGCCAAGGATTTAGCAATACCATATTTTCTATAGGTCGGAAGGACGCCTCCCATCCATGTATAAAAAACATCTTCTCTTTCATATCCAACCTTAAAACCAATAGCTTTGTCTAAATCATAAGCGATCAAAATCAAATGCCTAACTTTGTCTAACCTTTTATGGTATTCGTTGATATCATAAGGGGAGTCGAATTCAGGAATTAAATTTGAAAATGCTACTGCTTCAGCAATGCTTCCTTCGCGAATGTTAAGTTGAATATCTTTCGGCATTGATACGTTTTATGAAAATACAAAAATACATTGTGGCATTAGTACTAACGGTTTGCTTATATGCTTTGTTGGTTGTGTCGGTTTATCTTTTACAAAGTTACATCGTTTTTCAACCAACTACTATCCCGGATAAATATACTTTTTCCTTTGATGAATCCTTCGAAGAAATTACACTCTCATCGAAGGATTCTACTGCGATAAACAGTTTGTTTTTTCCAACTAAAGAAAAATCAAAAGGGGCAATTTTATATTTACATGGCAATGCAGATGATCTGAGACGGTGGGGGAAATACGCTGTTGATTTCACGGAAAGAGGCTATGATGTATTTATTATTGACTATCGTGGCTACGGGAAAAGTGAAGGAACTTTGGATGAAAAAGGGATGTATCAAGATGTATTGACAGCCTTTGAGTGGTTGAATGAGAAATATTCTTCGGATCAGATAATCATATATGGTCGGTCATTAGGAGCAGCGATGGCGTCAGAGTTGGCTTCTGAAGTGAATGCAAAAATGTTGGTTTTAGAAACACCGTTTAGCAATGTGAATGACCTTTTTAAAAATAGGATTGCTTTATTCTATCTCCCATTCGATTTGAAGTATCGTTTTGCAAATGACAGGAATTTACCCAACGTCAAGTATCCAATTCACATCATTCACGGTACAGATGATGGAGTTGTTCCTTTAGAAAATGCTTTGAAATTAAAACCTTTGCTTCGGGAAAAAGACAGTTTTACAATTGTAGAAGAAGGAGCTCACAAGGATTTAAGTAGCTTTGAAGAATATCAGGAATGGTTGACTAAATTATTGGAATAAAAGGAGTATCTCCTAAGAGATTTGATTAAATTTGTACTAAGAATAAACGTATATCTTACTTAGAAATGGGTCGCAAAAACAAACTTCAAAAGTTTTCAGATTTACTTACTTTTTCGAATGTCTACGAAAATTATAATTTTCATCATCCTGTTTTAATAGGAACTGATGGGGAAGAAATTGATCTGAAAGGAAAGTGGAATAAAGACCATTTTAAAAATGATAAACCAATAACGCTGGAACTAGCTTGTGGACGAGGAGAGTACACCTTGGGACTAGGACGCGAAAATCCAGATAGAAATTTTATTGGTGTAGATATTAAAGGCGCTCGGATTTGGAAAGGCGCAAATATAGCATTGAATGAAGGATTGGATAATATTGCTTTTTTGAGATGCAGGATTGAATTGTTAAGCCACTTTTTTGGAAAAGATGAAATTGATGAAATTTGGATAACCTTTCCAGATCCTTTCTTGAAAGAAAGTAAGTCGAATAGGAGATTGACATCTTTGTTTTTTCTCAAACAATATGTAAAGTTTTTGAAAAATAAAGGTTTTGTTCATCTGAAAACAGACGAAACCAATTTGTACGAATTTACACTAGAAACCTTAGCCGACCAAGAATTGTATGAATTGCAGGAACACAATAAGGACATCTATTCTGGCCCTTTATCAATTCCAGAATTAGAGTTGAAGACTTATTACGAAAACATGCATCTGGAAAAAGGGAAAACGATTAAGTATGTTCGTTTTCAATTAAAATAGTTTAACTGCATTTAAGCAACATCAAGCTAATAATCCAAAAACTCTAGAAGAGCGAAATCTTTATAGCCAATTGAAAGAATTATCGTCAAGCTCCATAAGAGCGAAATCTTTATAGCCAATTGTAAAGAATTATCGTCAAGCTCCATAAGAGCGAAATCTTTATAGCCAATTGTAAAGAATTATCGTCAAGCTCCATACGAGCGAAACCTTTATAGCCAATTGTAAAGAATTATCGTCAAGCTCCATAGGAGCGAAACCTTTATAGCCAATTGAAAGAATTATCGTCAAGCTCCATAGGAGCGAAATCTTTATAGCCAATTGTAAAAAATTATCGTTAAGCTCCATAGGAGCGAAATCTAAAATTGTTAATAGCTATCTGCTTTGTTTTGTATTAAAATGAAAGTTGCTTTCTAAAAATGTTTCCAACCCTGCGCCTTAATCGGGTGAAGATTCCCACCCTTTGTATGCAGTTTAATCCCTTCTTCTTTTTTGACCATTTCACCAGCAATATAGATATCTGCCAAGTACTTAATCTTCTCCACGTCTTTTGGATCGATGGTAAATAAAAGTTCGTAATCCTCTCCACCACTTAACGCACATGTAATCGGATCCATTTTGAATTTAATGGCCATCAGTTCTGCATCCGGATGAATTGGAACACCACTTTCTTCTACAAATGCACCGAGGTTGGATTGTTTACAAAGATGAAATAATTCAGAAGCCAATCCATCTGAGATATCAATCATTGAAGTAGGAACCAATTTGTTTTTTGCAAACTTAGCAATTAAATCAGCTCTTGCTTCCGGCTTCAATTGCCGCCCAATAAGATAATTCTGTTCTTCCAAATCTGGCTTCACACCAGGATTCGATAAATATATTTGCTTTTCTCTTTCCAGGATTTGTAAACCTAAATAAGCTGCTCCCAAATCACCGGTGATGCATATTAAATCTCCTTCCTTAGCAGTACTTCTATAAGCGATTTTGTCTTTATCCACTTCTCCAATAGCTGTTACACTAATGATCAAACCTTTTGGAGAAGAGGTTGTATCTCCGCCTACTAGATCTACTCCATATCGTTCACACGCCTTATAAATTCCACCATAGAACTCCTCCAATGCCTCAACCGAAAATCGATTGCTCAATGCGATTGACACTGTGATTTGTTTAGGCTGCGCATTCATTGCAAAAATATCAGATAGATTGACCACTACAGCTTTATAGCCTAAATGTTTAAGTGGCGTATACATCATATCAAAATGAATACCTTCTACAAGCATATCTGTAGAAACCACGGTAAAATTTTTCCCGTTGTCAATGACAGCAGCATCATCTCCTACACCTTTGATGGTAGAAGCATTCTGGTTTTTAAAAGTTTTGGTAAGGTGATCAATCAAACCAAATTCACCTAATTCGTTTACGTCTGTTCTATTTTCCATTAAAAAGATTCTATGCTTATTTAATAACGTCTTTAAAAGAATTCCAAACTACCTCATCGGGCAGAGGACATTCTATGTCGACAGTTTCTGAAGTGACCGGATGTTTGAATTGAAGTTTCCAAGCATGTAGATGTATGGAACGGTCGTGATTTTTTCTTCTAAAACCATATTTCACATCTCCCTTAATTGTACAATCGATCGCCGCCAATTGTGCGCGTATCTGATGATGCCTACCCGTTAACAATTGAATTTCTAAAAGAAAATAATTGTCATTCGCACCCAATAATTTATAGTGAAGCTTGGCTAGCTTAGCTTGTTTGACTCCTTCTTTTACAACAACACTCTTATTGCCTTTTGATTGTTTAATTAAGTAATTAACCAACTCGCCTTCCTTTTGTTCTGGTTTGTTTTTCACAACAGCTAGATAGGTTTTTTGAATACTTCTATCTTGAAACTGCTTATTCAAATGGGCCAATGCTTTTTTGTTTTTAGCAAAAAGTATAACACCACTCGCTGGACGGTCAATCCGGTGGATCAACTGCAATTTCGATTTGCAATAAATTTCCGCAAGAGCAATAAGAGATTTCTCTGGACTCAAGTCATCTTGAACCCCAATAGCATTTGGTTTATTCAAAGCAATCAGCTGATTGTTTTTGTAGAGGATCAAATCCCCTATGGAAGTTGTCATTTATTAAAAGGTTGAAGTATTAAAGTGAGTGAAATAAAGAATTGCTGAATTATAGAAAATGGACGGATAAAAAATGTTGAATTTATTTCCGTCAAACGACTTAGTCAATTTCTTCATAATCAACAAAGTCGTCTTTATCTCGATCCTCTAGTTTATCTGTTTTTTTACCTCCCAATAAGGGTTGGCCGATCACCATGCGGTATAAAACAAATAAAAGGACTCCAATGGTGAGTATTTTGAACATCTAACTTAAATTTTATACAAAGGTAGAACAATTTATTTGAGCAGAGTAGTAGACAGAACATTTCATGAACCTTAACGTAGAAATGAAGTATTTGATAAGTGAAGAAGCTGAATTGAGTACAAATTGAATTGAACCTAATGTGATTTAGCTTGTAAAATGAGAATAAAGGGGGTTTATCTATAAAAACACCAAATAACACTTGATAAATATTTATTACATTTGCACTTTAATTTTGACCTTGATTATAGGAAGGATTTACTTGTAAAAAAGACGTTTTGCCTTGAAGTTTAGTGGTAATTACAAACGTCCTCAAAAATAATCTTTGAAACAATAATATGGAAGCATTTAAAAGAATTCGAAATATAGCAGGGTGGAGCGTATTTGCAGTGGCTTTTATAGTATACTTTTTTACTGTAGAACGGACAGGAAGTTTGTGGGATTGTGGTGAGTTTATCACAGGAGCTTACAAATTAGAAGTAGTTCACCCTCCTGGTGCATCTTTGTTTCTATTAATGGGTAGAATGTTCACTATTGTAGCTGAGCTCTTTTCGAGCGATCCTTCGGCTATCGCTTTTTCAGTCAATCTATTTTCAGGAATAAGTACCGCTTTTGCAGCCATGCTGGTCTGTTGGGTAACGATAATTTTAGGAAAATTAGCATTGGTTGGCCGCGAGGATACTCCTAATTCTTCAGAACAAATAGCTTTAGCAGGAGCAGGAGTAGTGGCTGGATTGGCAACAGCATTCTCAACCTCCATTTGGTTTTCAGCAGTGGAAGGCGAGGTATATGCATTGTCAACATTCTTTACCACACTTACTTTGTGGGCAATGATGCGTTGGTATGAATTACCAGACAAACCAGAAACGGATCGATGGATTATTTTTGCAATTTATTCTGCAGGACTTTCTATCGGTGTTCACTTATTGAGTCTTTTGACCTTTCCTGCCTTAGCACTCTTTTATTATTTCAAAAAAACAAAAGAACCCAATTTTAAAGGAGTGATGATTGCCGGAGCTGCCGGAGTCGCGGTAATGGTTTTTATTCAAACTTTTATCATTGTTGGAATACCTACACTTTGGACTAAATTAGAAATCCTTACGGTCAACGGATTTGGATTACCAATTAACTCTGGTCTTATCCCATTGATTTTGATAATTGGTGGTTTGATATTTTTGGGTCTTAAAATGGCTCAAGCTAGAAAGCACCAGTTATTGGAAATTATTACAGTGAGTGCACTTCTTCTTGTTGTTAGTTTTTCAACATTGGGAATAGTGGTAATCAGAGCAAAGGCAAACACGCCAATTAACATGAACGCACCTTCTGATGCGATGCGTTTACTACCTTATTTGAATAGAGAGCAATATGGAGAAAGACCATTGCTAAAAGGGCCATCATTCAACATACCTCAAGATGGAATAAAATACGATAGAGAAGAGCGGTATGGAATCGTTGGAGATAAGTATGAAATCGTTGACGAAAAAATCTCTTACAACTACGATTCAAAATATGAAATGCTTTTCCCTAGAATGGGACACTTGGATGACGCTAGAAAACCTTTATATAAAATGTGGTTGGACATTCCACAAGACTCGAATGTCCCTTCGAACCGTCCAACCATGGGAGACAACCTAGGTTTCTTCTTTAAGTACCAAGTTAGTTGGATGTACTATCGATACTTTATGTGGAACTTCGCTGGCCGCCAAAATGGAGAGCAAGGAGTTTTCCCATGGGATTATCGAAGCGGTAATTGGCTATCTGGAATCGGATTTTACGATTCATGGAGATTAGGAAATCAAAGTGAATTACCCGCAACCATTGCAAACAATAAAGCAAGAAATAAATACTACTTACTGCCATTTCTTTTTGGTTTGATCGGATTGTTTTTTCACGCAAAAAAACGAGGCGCAGATTTTCTCGGTTTACTGGCGTTATTTATAATCACAGGAATTGGTATCATCGTATATTCCAATCAACCTCCGCAAGAACCTCGAGAAAGGGATTATGTACTTGCGGGTTCGATCTTCACCTATTGTATTTGGATAGGCATGGGAGTATTGGGTATTTTTCAATTACTCAGAACTAAAATAAGTCCATCTGCAGCAGCTCCTGTCGCAGTAGCTTTAGTCGCACTTGCTCCACTATTGATGGGCGTACAGAATTTTGACGACCACAATAGAAGGCACCACACAGGGTCTAGAGATTACGCAAGTAACTTCTTAAATTCCTGTAAACCCAATGCAATTATTTTCACTTATGGAGATAACGATACCTATCCATTATGGTATGCTCAGGAAGTTGAAAATATAAGAACAGATGTCAGAGTAGTGAACCTGAGTTTGATAGCAGTAGATTGGTACATCAATCAATTGCGAAGAAGAGTAAACGATTCTGCTCCAATCAAAATGACTTTGACACCAGAGTCTATCCGGGGTAAACTTAGAAATCAATTATATATTGATCCTTATAATAAAGGGCAATTGATGAGTTTGAAAGATGCAATAAGATTCGTCAAAGAAGACAATCCAATTGCCAATGGACAACTCAAAAGTTATATGCCTACTCGTAAGTTGTTCATTCCTTTTGGACCAGAAGAAAGAAAGAAAGCTGCGGCCAATGGAATTATAGATCCGAGCAATCCGAATTTGGTTAACAGAATCGATTTTGGATTGGGTAAAAGTGGTTCCTTTTTGTTTAAAGGAGATGTCGCTGTCTTGGATATCGTGGCGAATAATTTATACGAAAGGCCAATCTATTTTGCCGTTACTTGCCGACCAGAATCAATGTTAGGTTTGGGTGCATTTACTCAATTGACTGGACTAGCAAGAGAAATAGTTCCTATAAAAAGTGCAGGCGAAGCGAACCGTTATGGGACAATGTTGGGAAGTGGCCGTGTCGCAGTGGATGAAGTTTACGATAACGTAATGAATAAATTCAGATGGGGTGGTTTTGATAAAAAAGATTTATTCGTAGATCGAAGTTATGGACCAACTGTGCAAACTACTCAAGTAGCTATTTCGCGGACGATAAGTACAATGATCGATCAGGGAGATACTCAACGAGCGGAGCAATTGCTTGATAAGTACTTTGAAGCCTTTCCTCACATGAACTTCCCGTATGATAATTCAACGATGTTGTATATTAATGATTATGTTAGATTGGGTAAGATGGACAAAGCAAAAACGCACTTGACAATCTTAGCTAACGAATTATCTGAGTACTTGAATTATTATACATCCTTGGATCCAGACGATTTGGCCAAAGGCTTTGGAAGAGACTATGCTCAGACAATGGCAGCAAAAGATAGAGTCTTAGCTTTGGTAACGCAAATGAAAGATCCAGGATTTGAAACAGAGTTGAAAGAAATGTTTGCTCCTTATGCTAAGCAATAAAATAACGAGCTATTAAATAAAAGAGGCCGAATTGACATCAAGTTGATTCGGCCTCTTTCGTTATGATTAAGGCTTAAGATTATTTTTTAGTGAATAAAACGATTGAAATATCTTTACTAAGAATTTCCAAATTTTGTTTTTGCTAAAGGGAAACCAAGATTAAGGAGGCAAAACTTGGTAGTTAATAATACAAGAATGGAATTATTGTCGAATTATCTCTTTTCTCAGAAAAGAATGACCTAATTTTACAAAAATGCTAAATTCGTGGCAATTGTATAGAGGTGTTTAGGTTACCATTTAACTATATCAGGTATAAAAATAAGGAAGCACTGCTTTAATCATCAATCTTTCAATCCAATGGGTAAAAATAAAATAGTCGTAGGAGCAGATCATGCAGGCTTTGAATACAAAGAGGAGATCAAAAAAATGTTGGAATCACAGGGCATAGAAGTGATTGACAAAGGAACGAATTCTTCTGATTCTGTTGATTATGCAGATTATATTCATCCTGTATCAGAATGCATTGAGAATGAAGAAGTGGAGTTGGGAATTGTTATTTGTGGTTCTGGAAATGGAGTGGCAATGACTGCAAATAAACATCAAAAGATAAGAGCAGCAATAGCTTGGAACGAAGAATTGGCCGCCCTTGCACGCCAACACAATGACGCAAACATATTAGCCGTACCAGCGCGATTTGTCAGTTTAGATTTAGCAATAAAAATGGTAGAGACATTTATTAAGACAGCGTTTGAAGGAGGGAGGCATGCTCGCCGAGTTGGCAAAATAGCTTGTAGTTAAGCACTTAATTTCGAAATAATTTAAATTATAATTTTACGTTAAAAAAAAGTGATCATTTCTTATTGAAGTTTTGAACAACTTCGTCAATATCAATATCATGATTAAAAATAGCATTCTAAGTATTAGTGTTTTCTTTTTAGCAATCAATATCCTGATTGCACAACCATCCGAAAGTACGGTTAAAAATGTTGCCGAAGAAAACATGGATGCCGCACAAAAAATTGCAGAAACAATTAAAGCAGAAGATTTGCGTGCACATCTTTCCGTCCTTGCCTCTGATGAATATGAAGGAAGAGAAACGGGTACAAAAGGAAATGAAAAAGCAGCAGCTTATATTGCCAACCATTTTGAATCTTTAGGTTTGCCTGCAATGGGTGAGAACGGTACTTATTATCAAAGGATGGCATTCAAGTGGACCAGATGGAATAATATTTCCATAAATATTGGAGAGAAAAATTACCGTCATTTATGGGATTTTGTTTCCTTTCCAACTATGAATGAAAGCCGCAAGACAATGGAAATTGATGAAGTGGTTTTCTTGGGATATGGGATAGATGATCCTAAATATACCGACTATAAAAAGGCCAATGTTGAAGGCAAAACCATTATGATTTATAAAGGTGAACCAATGAATAAAAACGGTCTCTCCCGCTTGACAGGTACCACAGAAAATTCTGAATGGACGACCAATTGGCAGAAGAAATTGGAAGTAGCGAAAAGCAAAGGAGTGAAAACTGTTCTGATCATAGAAAATGAAATCCAAACAATGATAGGGGAGAATCGTCCTCAATTGTTAGGGCCACAAGTCACATTGGGAGAACAGGAAGAAGGAAAATATGCCAATGCAATTTTTATTTCTACCAACGTGGCAAAAGATATTATGGGATCTAGTTTCGCAAAGGTGGTCAAGTCGAGAGACAAGATGAAGAAAAAAGGAAAATCAAAAAAGGTAATTCTTCCAGTAAATATGAATATTACTCAGGAGCTTTCTGATAAAAAAATAGCGGGGGACAATGTGCTAGGCTTTATTGAAGGTACAGATGAAAAATTGAAGGATGAGGTAATTGTAGTTACTGCTCATTATGATCATTTAGGGATAAAAGGAGAAAGTATTTATAACGGAGCGGATGACAATGGATCAGGTACTTCAACAGTTCTAGAAGTGGCACAAGCTCTTGTGGAAGGTAAAAAAGCAGGAACAGGTACTAGAAGAAGTATCCTATGCATGTTAGTTACTGGAGAAGAAAAAGGACTTTTGGGGTCAAAGTATTATTCTGAAAGACCTATCTTTCCACTAGCAAAAACTGTTGCAAATGTCAACGTTGACATGGTTGGGAGAGTTGATGAAAAATATGAAGAGAACCCTAATTATGTATACGTCATAGGTAGTGACCGTTTGAGTACTGAATTGCATGACATAAATGAGTCTATGAATTCAAAATATACAAACTTGGTTTTGGATTATACTTATAATGCTGATGATGATCCCAATAGATATTACTACCGTTCAGATCATTATAATTTCGCAGAAAAAGGGATCCCTGCAATTTTTTATTTTAATGGAACTCATAAAGATTATCACCGGACTTCGGATACGATTGAAAAAATAAATTTTGAAAAGATGGAGACCATTGCAAAATTAGTTTTCCATACCGCTTTCGAACTAGCCAATCGGGACAAAAGAATTGAAGTAAATGTAACGGGACGGAACTAAGTAGATTCCTCTAATATTGTATAAATACAAAAGGGCATTAAGATCAATTCTTAATGCCCTTTTTAAATAAAAAAAAGTGGGCGTTGACCAGCTCTACCCCCCAATGGAACTGGCCGGCCCACTTACTTAAGGTCACTTCTGACCCTAAAGTTTCTGCAATGTTAATTTTTCCCTATAAACTACCGAAGTAATTTTGCTGGGGGATAATGGGGGATGCAAAAACAGGTTTTAAATAACGTTTTTTTCTTTTTTTAGTGTGAGTGAAGGTGACCAGCTCTACCCCCCAATAAAAACTGGTCCCACTCACAATTAAGATCATTACTGACCTCAAAGTTCTTGCAATGTTGTGTTTTCCCTATAAACTACTGTATGTAATTGCTGGGGGATACGGGGGATGCAAAAACAGTATTTTAAATAATTTTTTTCAATTTTAAAGTGTGAGTGAAGGTGACCAGCTCTACCCCCCAATAAAAACTGGTCCCACTCACAATTAAGATCATTACTGACCTTAAAGTTCTTGCAATGTTGTGTTTTCCCTATAAACTACTGTATGTAAATGCGGGGGATACGGGGGATGCAAAAACAGTATTTTAAATAATTTTTTTCAATTTTAAAGTGTGAGTGAAGGTGACCAGCTCT